>JBDSSX010000001.1:0-12185 GCA_039928555.1 Nitrosospira sp.
CTCCTGACAGATGGGTGCCGGTCAAAATCCGCAAACCTGATATCCCCTCTCAATCAAATAGAGACTTGCGATAGAGGTGATAAAGGATCACATTGTTTCATGTCGCCAGTTTCTGTGATTTAGTAGAAATTCGCAAGCAAGTCTGCCGCTTCTCTCGGCAGCATGCCGGATGTGGCTATTCACCTGGAGAAAGCTTTTCAACTGGTCGCATGCTCCCTACTGAACAGAGTAGAAGCATTGCCGCGATTAATACATCGATTTTTGAGAAATCGGATTACAGTCGGCACGAATAAGAAGCCAGGTGCCGGCAATCTCAATACTTTGTGTGTGGCACCGTACCGACCAAATTCCATCTTTTCATTAATATTTCTTAGCCCGGATGTTTCATAAATTCGCGTGATGATTGCGCAGGATTTTGTTTTATAGGGGGATTTTGTGAACGAGTGGCGTAGTTATTCATACGCCCGACTGAACAAAATTTCCATACGAAACAAAAGACCAGCGAGGACGCGCGTTAATTTATGAAACATCGGGTTAGTTGCCGATTCGCTTGAACTAAAAAAATGTTTTTCGGATCATTTAACAAGGGGTGAAGAATGCCAAGAAAAAAAATACTCACGCTATCCTGGTTATTCAGACTGTACGATAAAAGGATGACGGATGCTGCATGGTTTTTACCAATCATTGCAGCCATTTTATTTCATCCGTTCGTTGTCAGCGCCGCGATACCCGATGATTCCTATATTGCGGGTTATGCCGCGGGGGTTCTCAAACGTGATTTCAAGCTCGATCTCTCTTCCCTGGTTGTACGAAACGGCGTTATTACAGTACCGCTAGGTGACTTAACGCCAGAAGACCGAACACGAATTTTGCAAACATTATCGGAAATCCCCGGAGTTACCGGGGTAATAGCGCTGGAAGGCACCGGCAAGGAGGTTATAGCCGCAAACCCTGTTCAAACCGAGCGAGCAGCGGATAAAAGACTGGAAAGCACCAATCAGCAGCAGGTTGTAGCTGATCCTGCAACGCCTGGTATCCGCAGCGCTCCCGAAAGTTCATCGGAAACAAACACAACAGTTTTTGCGACGGGCTTTCTACCCACCGGCCACCTCTTTAAACCATTACTGGCTGATCCGCGATGGGCTCACTTCTCAGCCGCCTACCGCAATTATATTGGGGATAATATTGACGGTAATAACAATGGGGCGGTCAGTTTCGGTGAAACGATACCGTTTTATCGGGCCAATCTGGGAAAGTCCATTGTGCAATGGGAGACAGGTCTCCAGGCCGGTGTCTTCAGTGACTTCAATCTGGATGCACGCTCATCCGATCTCATCAACACAGATTTTATTGCATCGGTTTACGCAAGTGTTCGCGCACGTCAATTTTCCGCATTTGGCCGTATCTTCCATCAAAGCTCGCATCTTGGCGATGAGTTCCTGCTGCGAACCACCTTGGAGCGCATAAATCTCAGCTACGAGGGGGCTGATCTCAAGCTCTCGTACGAGCTTCCGTATGGAGTACGGGTTTACGGGGGTGGGGGTGGCATTTTTCACAAACAACCATCGACAATCAAGCCCTGGTTAATACACTATGGCATTGAGTTCAGAAGTCCCTGGCGCATAGAGTTTGCCTCAATGCGACCGATTCTGGCGGTGGACTTGAAAAACTGGGAACAAAACAATTGGAACACAGACGTATCCGCTAGGGCCGGGGTCCAATTCGATAATTTTCAGGCATTCGGCCGCAAGCTCCAGTTCCTTGTGGAATATTTTCACGGCAATTCCCCAACCGGCCAGTTTTATAAGGAAAGGGTCGAATATCTCGGTATCGGAGCGCACTACCATTTTTGAATCCAATTTGTATAGATGAATATATGAATGGATGACGAGTGTTCTTTCTCGTCGCAGGACATTGGAAGGGAACGCGAATCAAGCAGCAGGCGTTATACTAGAAAATTAAAGATTTCAATCTCTAGCGCATGCCCAATATCATTATTCGCAATTATCCGCCGCATACCTTCGATGCGCTCGTCCGATATGGCTTACATCCAGTACTGGCTCGCGTCTACGCTGCTCGTGGCATCGAAGAGCCGAATCAACTCGACATGGAATTGTCGCGACTGATTCCATTTGAGCGTCTGAAGAACGTTTCCACCATGGCGGCGCGCCTGGCCGACGCAATCCTTGCGCGGAAGCGCCTGCTGATTGTTGCCGATTATGACTCGGACGGTGCCACCGCTTGTGCTGTTGGCATACGTGCACTGAGAAAATTTGGCGCGATAGTGGATTATCTTGTTCCCAATCGTTTCGAATATGGTTATGGTCTCACGCCGGAAATCGTACGGCTTGCCGCCGCTAACCATCCGGACATCCTCATAACGGTGGATAACGGCATCGCCAGTGTGGAAGGCGTGGCGGAAGCCAATCGTCTTGGCATGCAAGTATTTGTGACCGACCATCACCTGCCTGGGGACGAACTGCCGGACGCCGCCGTTATTGTAAATCCCAATCAACGCGGTTGTGATTTTCCCAGCAAGCATCTTGCCGGAGTGGGCGTGATGTTTTACCTGATGCTGGCGCTGCGGGCGGCGCTGCGGGCTAGAGGAATATTTGCGCCTCCCCAAAAAGAACCTAATCTGGCCAGCCTGCTTGACTTGGTCGCATTAGGCACCGTGGCCGATGTAGTGAAACTTGATGACAACAATCGTATCCTGGTGCGGCAAGGCTTGCAACGCATCCGCAAAGGACGTGGCTGCGCGGGTATCAACGCACTGCTGCAAGTCGCGCGGCGGGATTTCCGGCGGACCTCTACCTACGAACTGGGTTTCATGCTAGGGCCGAGATTGAATGCCGCGGGACGGCTGGACGATATGGCACTGGGCATTGAATGCCTCATCACCGAGGATGAATCTCGCGCCTCGCAAATTGCCTTGCAACTCGACGCGCTTAACCGTCAACGCCGGGAAATCGAAGCGGACATGCAGGACAGCGCACTGGTTATGCTGGAGACCGCACTTTCCAAGCAGCCTGTGCATAGTGCGACGCAAAACGCCACTGGCAAGACTCTGAATACCCATAGCTTGAGCCTATTTGATCCGGGTTGGCACCAAGGCGTGATCGGCATACTCGCGTCGCGCATGAAGGACAAATTTCATCGTCCCGTTATTGCATTTGCACCTGGTGGCGGCGGTGAAATAAAAGGCTCGGGGAGATCCATTACAGGGTTTCATCTGCGGGATTCATTGGATCTGGTTTCCAAGCGTTACCCAGGCCTGCTGCTCAAATTTGGGGGCCACGCGGCGGCGGCGGGCCTGACGGTACGCGCCAGCGATTTCGAAAAATTTCGTGATGCTTTCGAGCAAATCGCGCAGGCGTTGCTTACCCCCGCTGATCTTACACTTATTATCGAAACCGATGGCAGTCTGGATGAATCCGAATTGAATCCGGAACTGGCGCGGCATCTTACGAAACAGGTGTGGGGACAGGGCTTCACCCAGCCTGCGTTCAATGCCCGCTTCCGAGTGGAAACGCAGCGAATAGTCGGGGAGAAGCATCTGAAGTTAAAATTAAGGAAACAGGAAACACAATCCGGAGAGCGTGAATCGAACAAATCAGGCCGTCTCTATGATGCCATGCTGTTCTTCCACACTGCTCCACTTCCGGAAACGATAGATGCGGTTTACCGGCTGGAAATGAACGAGTTCAACGGTGGCTCCACCCTGCAATTCATTCTGGATTACTGGTTTCCATCCGATTTAAGCACTGCCACCTGATTATCGGTTCCTGAAAGGCAAGAACCTTGACGTATGCTCATTTTGCCATCTGCCTCTCGCCCTCGATCAGCCTGTTAACCGGATGAACAGCGGCGCCACTTTTCCTGCAACAGTCAACCAGCCATGCCGGGCATCGTAATAAGGGACCGGGCTGATAACTGACACATAAACTTCTTTTCAATGTGGAGCGATGGCGTTTATCATTCGCTGCCCATCGATAACAGACAATAGTATCCGCAGATGCCACTCAAGCTGACGATTCCCGCGCCCAAATCAACAATTCGCTATCCCCATTTTGACGGCTCTTGCGATGCGCTCGCGCTCGCACAGCTGGCGCAGCAGGCAAAGCCGGTAGCGATTATTACGGCGAGCGCGCTTGCCGCACAAAGATTGCTGGAAGAGATACCTTTTTTTTCACCCGAACTGAAAACTCATCTGCTGCCGGATTGGGAAACACTGCCCTACGACACCTTCTCACCCCACCATGACCTGATTTCCGAACGGCTCTCCACGCTTTATCAGCTCATGAGCGGCGCTTGCGATATATTGATCGTGCCCGTCACCACCGCGCTATATCGCATGCCACCGCGAGAATATCTTGCTGCGCACACCTTTTTTCTTAAGCGGGGAGAAACGCTCAATCTAAGCGCGCTGCGCAGCCAGATGACTCTGGCGGGTTACACGCATGTCACCCAAGTGCTATCGCCGGGAGAATACAGCTTGCGTGGCGGCCTGATTGATCTGTTCCCGATGGGCAGTCCGCTGCCTTACCGCATTGATTTACTGGACAACGAAATCGAAACGATCCGCACGTTCGACGTAGATACGCAAAGAAGCGTCTATCCCGTCAGCGAAATACGGTTATTGCCGGCGCGTGAATTCCCTTTTGACGAAGAGGGCCGTGCTTGTTTTCGAAGCAATTTCCGCGAAAAATTCGAAGCCGATCCATCGCGAAGCCACATTTACAAGGATGTAAGCAAAGGCGTCGCGCCCGCGGGCATCGAATATTACTTGCCGCTATTTTTCACCCATACCGCGACATTGTTCGACTACTTGCCACAAACGATGCCGCTATGCCTCCACCATGATATCTACCCGGCGGTCGAGAACTTCTGGCGCGACACGCAATCGCGCTATCAGTTGCTACGCGGCGACCATGACCGGCCGCTACTACCGCCGGGAGAATTGTTTATCACGACAGAGGCTTTTTTTGGCGCGCTCAAGCCTTATCCTTGTGTTGAAATCCCATCCGAAACTCAAGGCTCGAATCTCAATGCCCAAAATTTGACCCGTTCGCTGCCACCCCTGCAGATCGACCGCCGCGCTGATAATCCCGCAGAGAGACTTGCCGGATTCATTCCGGAATTCGCCGCCAGCTTCAAATCGCCCGCGGGGCGAACATTACTGCTGGCGGAAAGCCTCGGTAGACGAGAACTGATCCTGGATCACCTGAAACAATATGGGCTATCTCCTGATATTTTCGATGGTTATGCGCAATTTCTGGCAAGTACCCGGCCTTTTATGCTCGGTGTTGCACCGCTGCATAGCGGATTCATACTCTCCGCTGAAGGCATGGCCTTCATTACCGAAGGTGAACTCTACGCAAGACATCTGCATGGCCGCCGTGAACGTGATTCGCGTAAAGCTACAGCGGTGGGTGATGCAATGCTGCGCGATCTCTCCGAGATCAAATCCGGTGATCCGGTGGTACATGAACAACATGGCATTGGCCGTTACCTTGGGCTGATAAGCATGGATTTGGGAGAAGGCGCAACCGAGTTTTTGTCGCTGGAATACGAGGGAGGAGACAAACTTTACGTACCGGTCTCGCAACTGCATCTTATCGGGCGGTACAGCGGGGCGGCGCCCGAAGCCGCGCCACTGCATAAACTCGGCAGCGGCCAATGGGACAAAGCCAAGCGCAAAGCCATGCAGCAGGTGCGCGATACGGCCGCGGAACTGCTCAATTTGTATGCTCAGCGTACCGCTCGACTGGGCCATGCGTTTGGGTTCAGGCAACATGATTATGAAGCCTTTGTCGAGGGCTTCGGCTTCGAGGAAACACCCGATCAGGCGGCTGCGATTGAGGCAGTGATCGAGGATCTGACTTCAGGTAAGCCGATGGACCGATTGATCTGTGGCGACGTAGGTTTTGGCAAAACCGAAGTGGCGTTGCGCGCCGCCTTCGTCGCTGTTGCCGATGGCAAACAGGTCGCTGTACTGGTGCCTACCACGTTACTGGCCGAGCAACACTTCCAGAATTTTTCCGATCGTTTCAGTCTGATTGCGGATGAATGGCCAATAAAAATTTCGGAGCTGTCACGTTTCCGTTCGGCCAAAGAGCAGACCCAGGCATTGAACGGGCTGGCCAATGGGCAAATAGAAATTGTCATTGGCACCCATAAACTGATTCAGAAAGGCGTGAAATTCAAGAATCTGGGTCTGGTCATCATTGACGAGGAGCATCGCTTTGGCGTGCGTCAGAAGGAGCAGCTGAAGAATCTACGCGCTGAAGTCGATGTACTGACGCTTACCGCGACACCTATCCCCCGCACGCTTGCGATGTCACTAGAGGGCCTGCGCGACTTTTCCGTGATCGCTACCGCACCGCAGCGGCGGCTTGCAATCAAAACTTTTGTCAGCCGCTTTTCCGAGGGGGTCATCCGCGAGGCGTGCCTGCGAGAACTAAAACGTGGCGGCCAGATATATTTTCTGCACAACGAAATAGGCACTATTCAGCCGATGCATGACAAGCTCGCCCGATTGTTGCCGGAAGCGCGCATACAGATCGCCCATGGACAAATGCGCGAACGCGAACTGGAGTACGTGATGAAGGATTTTTATCAACAACGTTTCAATCTGCTGCTCTGTACCACCATCATCGAGACCGGCATTGACGTTCCCACCGCCAACACCATCATCATCAATCGCGCGGATAGATTCGGCCTTGCCCAACTGCATCAATTGCGCGGGCGGGTAGGCCGCTCACACCATCAGGCCTATGCTTACCTGTTGATACCGGACGAAGAGGCGCTTGGCGCACAAGCCAGAAAGCGCCTTGAAGCCATACAGACTATGGAAGAACTGGGGGCGGGCTTTTACCTCGCCATGCACGATCTGGAAATCCGGGGTGCTGGCGAAGTACTGGGCGAATCCCAAAGCGGCGAAATGCAGGAAATCGGCTTCCATCTCTACACTACTATGCTGGATGCCGCCGTCCGGTCATTGAAGGAGGGTAAAGAGCCTGATATCCAGCATCCTCTGGGAGTCGCTACCGAAATTAACCTGCATGTGCCCGCTTTGTTGCCGGAAGACTACTGTAGCGACGTGCATGAACGGTTGGTACTGTACAAACGCTTGGCCAATTGCACAAGTGATGAGCAGTTGGATGACATGCAAGGTGAATTGATAGACCGCTTCGGCCTGATGCCGGATCCCGTCAGAGCGTTACTGGACTGCCATCGCCTGCGCATTGCCGCCAAGCCATTGGGAATCACTCGGGTAGAAGCCGGCATTGACTATATCCAGGTACAATTTATCCCTGATCCGCCGGTGGATGCCGCAAAAATCATCATGCTCATTCAACGTAGCCGCGAATATGAACTTTCCGGCCCCGATCGCTTGAAAATAAAGGCGAGGATTCCGGGGGTGGCTGAACGGGTAAAACGAATAAAGAATTTGATCGCCGAGTTAAGTAAATGAAAATCCAGTAAGATGAGATATGCGTAAAATCATCCGCAGCGCATCCTGGTACGATACCGACACACATTTTATTGAAAGTCGCTATAGGTATTGTTTTAATTGAAGGATTCCAGGTGCTCAATCGCCACTTTCAGGAAAAATAATCCTGCGTTCGGGCATGATGTTCCCGTCTATTTTGACATTTTTAGAAATACTTATTCACATGGTGTGGTTAAAAAGTATAAAAAGCAAAATAATGGTTTTCGCCATCATAGCCACGCTCATCCCGTCGCTGGGACTGGGATTGTTGTCGTTTTGGCAGAATGAGGCGCAGATCAGCGATAACGTCACTCGTGAACTTCGTACGCTGACAAGTGACGCCAGCCGCGAAATAGAACTCTGGATTGATAAACGTGCCCACGAGGTGCGTGTATCGTCCACATCCAATGCGGTCATCGACGGTTTATCGGCGATTGCCCGGCCGCAAGCGAATATCCGGGCAAATACGGCCACTAAGAATCCGCAAGCCCTGGCGCACTATCTGCGTTCAGTCCAGGAAAAGCTCGACACGTTTCGGGAATTAACGGTAGTGAACGCCGACGGGCAGGTCGTAGCCAGCAGTGCGGCAACGACCGCTGCGGTACCGCTTCCAAATGAGTGGCCGCCAAACTCCCTCACGGAGGGCCTGGTGGTCGTACCTCCTCATTGGGACGAACAATACACCACCGCGACACTCAGCATCGCGGTTCCGGTATTATCATACGACAATTTACTAATGGGAGCATTGGTCGCTGTGGTTGACCTGCGCACGTTGCAGCCTCATCTGAAAAACGCCATGAAATCGCCGCCGGGCGAAGTACTCCTGCTGGACCGGGACGGAAGAATTCTTGTCAGCAGCCAGACTGGCGCGGAGAAACTGAAACAACTGGATGGTTCGGTACTGCGGCGCTTGCAGGCACAACCCGGCGAGTCTCGGGTCTTCGAGGGAATGACACATCGGGAGGTTATCGGGCTCGCTGATGTCTCGGAGTATCTGCCCATCACCATCGTGGCGGAACGTAATCGCGCCGAAGTCTACAGCGCCTGGGTAGAACTGCGCAATATGTTTCTGGGGCTGGTAGGCGCACTGGTGGTAGTAGTGGCGGCGGTGGCCTTTCAGATGGGCCGCTCGATTGTCGGGCCATTGCAACGACTGATCGGCGCCGCGGACAGGATTGCCGGCGGCGATCTTGAAGTACGGCTGGCCGCGACACGCAATGACGAACTGGGTCGTCTCACCCAGGTATTCAACCAGATGGCGGATAGACTGCGCCACAGCCACGCCGAGATTATGGCTGCCAATCACGCCATGCAGCAGCAGAATCAGGTGCTGGAAACACTCTCCATAACCGATAGTCTTACCGGCCTGTACAACCGCAGCAAACTTGATGCGGTTCTCAGCGATGAGCTCGCGCGTTTCAAACGCACCCGGCGAGAATTTACGTTGTTAATGATGGATATCGACTACTTTAAAACACTCAACGACACGTATGGCCACATCACTGGCGATGAGATCCTGGCAGCGGTGGCCGGAATACTTGCTCAGTCGATCCGCAGTATCGATTATGCGGCACGCTATGGCGGCGATGAATTCATTATTATTCTGGTGGAAACATCAACGGATCAGGCGCTGAAAACGGCGGAACGCATCCGCTCTCAGGTAGAAAATATGCGTTACAGCGCCAATGACTCGATCATCGCGGTAACGGTAAGTATCGGCGTCGTGCAGTGCCAGTCCGGCGACATAACGCCGACAGCAGTATTCGCGCGCGCCGATAATGCGCTCTACGAAGCTAAGCACGCCGGCCGTAATCGAGCTTTCTGCGTTTCCTAGCCCGAATGTTTCATAAATTGACGCGCGCCCTCGCTAGCCTTTTGTTTCGTATGGAAATTTTGTTCAGTCGAGCGTATGAATAACTACGTCACTCTTTCAAAAAACCTCCCTACAAAACAAAATCCTGCGCAATCATCACGCGAACATGAAACATCCGGGTTAAGAATATACCTGCGAACTATTCGCGGTTTGACGTCTGCGTAAGTACCGAAAACCGCATAGAGTCATGACTGGATTATTCCCATGCCGCGCTATTCGTCGTTGTTGTGAACAATACTATTTGGCTACTTGCGCCTCCAGCAATGTATTCAGCATCCATCCCGACTGCCCATCGGCTGTCTGAATTCGCAACCAGTCTCCTTGATACGCCTCCGCTGTCATCGAGGAATCTTTCTTCACTACACTAAGCACCGCGGCGCTGAGCGCCGGGTTCTGGCGCAGATTGCTGTTGGTCGCGGCACGCAACGGGATAGGTACCTCGAACGGTGTTGTCACACGGCGCGAATCCGACATCTTGAAAGCGCGATTATTCTTTATCATATCAATAAATCCGCGAGCGTATGCGGCGTATTCCATGGCCGCGACATAGTTGTCTTCCGCATAGGACGCGGCAGCGGCGCTCAAGAGACGCTGTGCCTGACTTTGCACCACCTGCTCGGACTCTGTAAATTGGGATGACTTCAAGTTTTCCATGGCGACCTCGGCCTCGGCAATTGTCGAGGCCGCAGCGGGCCGTGTGGCCAACCGCCGAAGCTTCACCTGGGCGTGGACAGCCTGGCTGCTTGTCTCCTGCAAAGTCTTGGCCTGATCCTGCTGCCGGGCCTGTTGAACGCGGATCTGCGCCTCTTTCTCCGTCAGCATCTTTTGCAGGCGTTCGATTTCCTGTTGCTGCGCCTCCTTCTCCACCTCCTTTTCCACTAGCAGCTTTTGCATGCGTTCAATTTCTTGCTGTTCCTTCATGCGGGACTCTGGGGAGACGGCCGGAGGCTCTGGCGGCTGCGATTTCAGGAGGATGTTGCATCCCATCATGTTCAAACCCAGCAGCACCAGGGTTATCCAGCATAACACCTGTCTCGCTCGAACCTGTGGCAGCCTGTATAGCGTATCCATCTGTATCGAAAATCCTTTCACTTCCTTATCTCCCAGTTCCAATACCTAAAACACACGAGGTATTATCGCGCAGTTCCCAATTCGCAGCTCAGCTTCATGTTATACGTATCATAATTCTGACGGACTACTTACAATAACGGCGTAATACACTTGGACTTTACCCTGTCTGCCCGCTTTTAAGCGGTATTTTTACCGGCACCACCCGGCTGGCCGCAAGTTTTGCGCGGAATCTTGCCTCGACAGTATCGATACCATTCGCCAGCGCCACGCCCATGCGGCGATTAATGAACGATTCCGGCTTACCGAACAGACGCAGGTCGCTTTGCGGCACACGCAACGCTTCGTCCACGCCGCTAAACGCGATGGCCTTCTGTTCCAATTGCCCATAAATCACCGCACTCGCGCCCGGTGCGCGCAAACCGGTATTCACTGGAAGGCCAAGTATGGCGCGGGCATGGAGCTCGAATTCGTTCTGAAGCTGACTGCACATCGTTACCATGCCGGTATCATGCGGGCGCAAGCTGACTTCACTGAACCAGACATCGTCGCCCTTAACAAATAGTTCCACGCCAAAAATACCCAGGCCTCCGAGGTTACCGGTGATCTTCTCGGCAATATAACGCGCACGTTGCAACGCAAGTAGTGGCATTGCCTGCGGTTGCCAGCTTTCCACGTAATCGCCGTGAATCTGGATATGGCCAATGGGCTCGCAAAAATATGTTTCCACGTCACCATTCGCACCTACTGCACGCACGGTAAGCTGTGTTATTTCATATTCGAAATCAATGAAACCTTCGACGATTACCCGTCCCTGATCCACCCTGCCACCGCTTCCCGCATAATTCCACGCGGCCTCCACTTCGCCGGTTGTATCAATTTTTGACTGGCCCTTGCCAGAGGACGACATCACCGGCTTCACTATGCAAGGGTAGCCGATGCCATTTTCAATTTCCGCGCGCAATTCTTTCAAGCTGCTGGCAAAGGCATACGGCGACGTCGGCAAACCCAGCACTTCAGCCGCAAGACGGCGGATTCCCTCACGGTGCATGGTGAGTTGCGCGGCGCGCGCTGTCGGAATGACGCGCGCCATACCCATCCGTTCGATCTCCACCAGCATGCCGGTGTCGATCGCTTCGATTTCCGGTACGATGAGTTGGGGCTGCTCCTGTTCTATCAGTTTACGCAGCGCGGCGCCATCCGCCATATTGACTACATGCGCGCGGTGTGCCACCTGATGACCCGGCGCATCGGCATAGCGATCAACGGCGATGGTTTCTATGCCCAGGCGTTGCAATGCGATAATGACCTCCTTGCCAAGTTCACCGCTGCCCAACAACATTACTTTCGTGGCGGCAGGACTGAGCGGCGTGCCGATAATAAGCGATTTAGTCATGATTTGCCTGTTATACGTTTTCGTTGTGAAAGGTGACGCGCAAACATATATTCCCATAGCTGTTGGCATGGCACGGAACTATCTTAAGAGTATCTTCGACCACGAGTTTGTTCAGTTTTTTGGGGACCGGGTATGGAAGTGAGCTCCAATTGCTGGCAAAATGCGGGCTGTCAAAATATCAGCGTTACGCCACATCCGCATTTCCGTGGAAAAGTTGCTGCGTGGGCAATCCACTTACCGCCCATACCGCTGGTAAGATTCCCCTATGACAATAACGAGGCATGCGTGCCGTTGAGCGACGCGCGTTTGAAATGATCCTCCGTACAGAAAACTTTCTTAACAATAATTGATAT
>JBDSSX010000002.1:0-2820 GCA_039928555.1 Nitrosospira sp.
AGGTATGCCGGGCGGGGTGCTGGTAACGGTAAACGACACGACCGAATTGGTTCGCGCGCGCGCGCTCGAAGTGGAGCGTATCCATCTGCACGGAGCGCTGCAAGCAAAACGGATTCAGTTGTTCGAGGAAGTGTTCCGTAACGCGCCGTCATTCCTGTATGTACTCAAGGGGCCGGAGTTCGTTTTTGAGTTTGCCAATGAGGCGTTCTATCAACTTGTCGGCCACCGCGAGCTGATCGGCCGCCCGGCCTTCGAAGCGCTTCCGGAGGCGGCGCACGACGGTATCCAGCACAGCCTCATTCAGGTAATGGCCTCCGGCGAGCCATTCGTGGGATTCGAACAGCCGGTGAAAGTCATACGCACACCGGGCGGACAATCGGAAGAGCGCTTTGTCGACGTCAGTTACCTACCTCTTTTTGACGAACATGGCGCCTGCCAGTACATTCTGGGTCATGGCATCGACGTTACCGCACACGTGCAAAATCGCAAAAGTGCCGAAAACGCATTGCGTGAAAGCGAGGAACGTTCTCGCCGCGCATTGGAAATCGATACGGTCGGGATCATTTTCCTCGATACGGAAGGCCAGATTACCGAAGCCAATGATGCGTTTCTGACGATGAGCGGCTTCAGCCGCGAGGATGCGAGGGCGGGACGGTTGCGCTGCGATGAGATGACACCTCCGGAATGGGCTTCGGTTTCGCTGCGGGCTATCGAGGAGTTCAAGGCCACCGGGCGTACCACCCCCTATGAAAAGGAATTCTTCCGCAAGGATGGCTCGCGCTGGTGGGCCTTGCTCGCCGCGAAGCAGATCAGCAAACATGAGGGTGTTGAATATGTGATTGACATAACCAGGCGCAAGCACGTCGAACAGAGTCTGCGCGAGAGCGAAGCACGGTTTCGCGCCATGGCGGAAGCTTCGCCCGCGCTGACCTGGCAGGTAGATGCGCATGGGAATAATGTTTATGTTAATCAGCGGTTTGTGGAGATAATTGGAGTCGTTGCGGAAGATTTGATGCATACCGGTTGGCATTCAATTATTCACCCGGATGACGTAACAGGCTATGTGGCGGCGTTCGAACAGGCCTTGTGCGATCGCTCGCGTTTTCGGCAGCGGGTGCGGATCAAGACCGCGAAGGGTGAATGGCACTGGCTGGAATCCTACGCGTTGCCCTGGTTTACCGCCACCGATGAGTATGCGGGTCATGTCGGCATATCGATAGACATCACCGATACCGTCAATGCGGAAACGGCCTTACGGGAAACCGACCGTCGCAAGGATGAATTCCTGGCCACGCTGGCACATGAACTGCGCAATCCGCTTGCGCCAATTTCCAACGCGCTGGCGCTCATCGCGCGGCCGGATGGTGTCACGGCGCTTCCCCGTCTGTTGCCGGTCATAAACCGGCAAGTCAACTATATGATCCGGCTGGTGGACGATCTGCTGGAGATATCACGCATCACCAGCGGAAAAATTGAGTTGCGGCCGGCACCCACGGATTTGGCTGTTGTGCTGCGCAACGCGGTGGAAGCGAGCATGCCGCTGATTAACGAAAGGGAGCATAAACTGAGCGTATTTATTCCCGAAGCGCCTTTAATTGTTCTCGCTGACGTCGTGCGCCTGGAGCAGGTGTTTACCAATTTGCTCAACAACGCGGCCCGCTACACCGGAAAGGGCGGACAAATCTGGCTGACCGCCCGCCAGGAAGGCGATAGCGCCGTGGTATCCGTGCGCGACAACGGTATCGGTATTTTGGCCGGCATGCTGCCTCGGTTGTTCGATATGTTTGCGCAGGAGCGCCGCGAGGGTGTCGGTGCGCAGGAGGGCCTGGGTATCGGGCTCAACCTGGTCTACCGCCTTCTACAGATGCACGGCGGTACCATAGAGGCCATCAGCGAAGGGAAGGATCGAGGCAGTGAATTCATTGTGCGTCTGCCTTTGTCGGAGGTATCCGCTCGCGGGAAAAGTGCCGAACCGGAGAAAGCGGCTCTTCCGCCGAAGGGCCTGCGCGTACTGGTGGTCGATGATAATCATGACGCGGCCGAAGTTCTTGCCATGCTGCTTGAGTCAATAGGTGTTAACGTCCGGGTTGTCAATAGCGGCCTGGCGGCGCTTGCGGCGCTCACCGATTACCAGCCAAATGTAATCCTGATGGACATCGGTATGCCGGGAATGAATGGTTACGAAGTGGCGCGCCGTATTCGCGAGCAACCGCAATATAACGATATCAAGATGATCGCACTGACTGGCTGGGGCCAGGAAGAAGATCGCCGTCAGTCCGAGGATGCTGGCTTCGATCATCATCTGACGAAGCCGGTGGATTTCAAGCTCCTGAAAGAGTTGATTGCTTCACTGTAAGGCGAGGCGGTACGAGCCTGAGTATTTCACCGGATCGGGTCAAAAAAATCCTAAATAGCGAGAGGAAGCTCAAATCGGATCATCTTTCGCGCTGGCGGCAGGGTTACAGGTCCGGTTGGCGCAGGCAACCCCGTACTACATCACCCTGTCCCTCGGGCAGCCCCATACGTGGACAAAAGCGGTTCGCTTCCACGCCTTGACTTGAAAACATTCTTTACTATACTGAGCGAAGCAAGTCACGCTCAGGCGTGTTTGTTTGATCTGGTTTTAATTCGATTTATTGATACGGTATGGATATTTGAAGTTGACGCAAAGGGGAATGGGGCAATGCGAACTCACCAGATGGTATCTCTTCGGCTTCTGGCCTGACGTATGTATCTTTTGAGAAATCAAAAATCGATAGCGAGGTTAGCATGAAAACTTTATCGCAACTATTTTCAATCATTTCGTTACTCGCGGGCGGA
>JBDSSX010000003.1:0-15502 GCA_039928555.1 Nitrosospira sp.
TTGGCTGAACGCAACTATGTCGTCAAGGTTGGAGAAAAAATAGATAACCAATATCGGGTGGATGAGGTGACCGATCACGCCATCACCCTTACTTATATACCGCTCAATGCCAAGCAGGTGCTTTCGACAGGCGGCGGAGTATAAAGAAACCCGTGATGAAAACTGGAAGGTATATTTTGATCGTGATGATCCCGGCCATATTTGCCGGATGCGCGACAAATAAGGCTTTTGACGAGGGCAAGCAGCTTATTGCCGAGGGCAAGATGGATACCGGCCTGGCAAGCCTGGAAAAGGCGGCACGCGAAGAACCGGACAATCTGGAGATTCGCGCGGTGCTCGCGCGTCAGCGCGAGGCGGTGGCGGGACGCTTGCTCATCGAGGCCCAGAATGCCCGGTCCTCAGGCGATCTCGATGCCGCGGAGCGGGGATTTCGCCATGTACTTGAGTTGAATCAGCGCAATGAACGTGCGCAGGTCGGTTTGGCGGCCATCGATATGGACCGCCGTCATATCGAGGCGTTGAAGCAGGCGGAAGCATTGCTTGAGCGCAATGACTATCCCGCCGCAGAAGCCGGGATCCGGGCGATCCTGCAGGAAAATCCGATGCAAGGGGATGCCCGTCGGCTGATAAGGCAGCTTACCGAACTTCAGTTGCGAGACGGGGCGGCCATGGAGCCAACCTTGTTAAAAACAGGTTTCAAGCAACCGATTACCCTCGAGTTTCGCGATACCGGTTTGAAATCGATATTCGAAATCATGGCGCGTACCGCGGGAATCAACTTTGTATTCGACAAGGACGTCAAGCAGGATACCAAAACCACCGTTTTCCTGCGCAATACCCACATTGAAGATGTGTTCAAGCTGCTGCTCATGACAAATCAGCTGACACACAAAGTGCTGAACGAGAATTCGGTATTGATTTATCCCAATACGCCCGCCAAGCAGAAGGAATACCAGGAGCTGGTGGTACGCAGTTTCTATGTCGCGAACGTGGATGTGAAACAGATGGTCGCCATGGTCAAGGGGCTGATCAAAACCAAGGATATCCATGTAGACGAGGCACTAAACCTCTTCATCATGAAAGACACGCCGGACGCGATTCGACTCGTCGAGCGGCTGGTTACATTGAATGATCTGGCCGATCCCGAAGTCATGCTGGAAGTCGAAGTACTGGAAATCGGACGTAATAAACTGCAAACTCTTGGTTTACAGTACCCTGAAAAGATCAATGTGAACATGCTCACCGCGGGCGGTGTGGCCGCCGGCATTCCTTTAACCTGGACGATTAATAGCACCGGGATCAACGACCTCGGCTGGAGCGCCGAGGGGTTAACCGGATTTATCGCCAATCCCGCAGTGATCGTCAACCTCAAGCAGCAGGATGGGATCATTAATGTCCTTGCCAATCCGCGCATTCGTGTCAAGAACCGCGAGAAAGCAAAAATTCTCATTGGCGACAAGGTTCCCGTTGTTACCACGACCGCCACCGCCAATGTCGGCGTGGCCTCATCGGTGAGTTATCTTGACGTGGGGCTCAAGCTGGATGTCGAATCCACAGTTTCGCTTCAGGATGAGGTATCAATGAAGGTCAGTCTCGAAGTCAGCAATATTGTCAAGGAAGTGCCCGTGACCGGGGGTGGGCTCGCCTATCAGGTGGGTACCCGTACCGCGGCGACCACGCTGATGCTGAGGGATGGTGAAACCCAGGTTCTGGCGGGATTGATCAGCGACGACGAGCGCATCACTATCACCAAGGTTCCCGGGTTGGGGGATTTGCCATGGATTGGTAAATTATTTTCGAGTCAGAGCCTTACACGCAACAAGACCGAGATCGCGCTGCTGATAACGCCGCGTATCCTGCGCAATATTTCACGGCGGACAAAAACGGATAGTGAGTTTCATTTTGGCACAGAGAATACCGTGGGAATGCTGCCGGTAAGGATCAGCAAGGTCGCGGCGCGATCGCTGGCGATATCCTCCACACCCACGGGAGGCGTGGCGGCGCCTCTGAGGGACATCCCGCGCCCTCTTCTCGATGAGTCTCAGTCGGTCCGTGAGGCCGCGGCCGCCCCTCAAGCCGTGCCGGCGGTACTATCTTTGAACGTACCGGAACAGGTTGCGCCTGGCAAGGATTTAACCGTTAGCGTGAATCTTGCCGGTGCGGAAAACCTGCCCGCCGCCGACCTGGAACTGGATTACGACGCGGCCCAGCTTGAAGCGCTGGATGAGGGAGAAAAATCCGGGACACGCCAGCTGAAACTGGGCAAGGGCGGGGGGGTGGCGAGTCTGACGTTCAAGATCATTGCGCAAAAACCGGGCACGGCTCAGGTCAGTATCAAGAGCGTTACATTTCAGGGAGACAGCGAGGGTCCGCCACCAGAGGTTCAATTACCGCCCGCGGCGAATATCGAGATCCGTTGAGTGCATGGCGAAAATAATTCCGGCCGCAGGCCCAGCGGGAAACCGTGGTTTTTCCCTGGTCGAGTTGACAGTTGTGATGGCCATCATGGCGGTTCTGGTCTCTTCGGCTATGCCGTTGTATGAACTTACCGCGCAGCGCGAGAAAGAAAAAGAATTGCGGGTGGGGTTAAGGCAGATCCGGGAAGCGCTCGATGCCTATAAAAGGGCGGTGAGTGAAGGGCGGATCGCTAGAAAAGCGGACGAATCGGACTATCCGCGCAAACTGGAAGATCTGGTTGCCGGAGTCCCCGATGCCAAG
Organism: Nitrosospira sp.; assembly: GCA_039928555.1. GTDB lineage: Bacteria > Pseudomonadota > Gammaproteobacteria > Burkholderiales > Nitrosomonadaceae > Nitrosospira. Next base: position 2,719 of record JBDSSX010000003.1, read on the forward strand.
GACCCGGAAAATCGCAAGATCTATTTTTTGCGGCGATTACCCCGCGATCCCATGTCCACCGACCCGGCGCTGGCTGATGCCGAAACCTGGGGCAAGCGTTCTTATGAAAGCCCGCCGGACAATCCGCAGGAGGGTAACGATGTTTTTGATGTGTACTCCCGTTCACAACAAATTGGCTTGAATGGCCTTGCTTACGACAGGTGGTGAGAGATGCGCAACGCTTATTCCGCCTTCACTTTGAGGGTCAGGCGAAGTGCCGGAAAAGCTGGCGGGTTTCCGGCAAAAAATTGGAGATATTCCGGTTTTACCCTGATCGAGTTACTGGTTGTTATGGCTATCATTGCAACTTTACTCAGCATTGTGGTGCCCAGGTATTTTAACTCGCTGGAGAGATCCAAAGAAGTGGTGCTGCGGCAGGATCTCAGCATCATGCGCGATGCCATTGATAAATTTTATAGTGATACCGGAAAATACCCAAGCGAACTGATCGAATTGGTGGAGAAGCGGTATTTGCGCGCTATTCCGGTCGATCCGCTGACGGAAAGCGCGGCAACATGGGTCGCCGTGCCTCCCCCCCGTGATGGCGGTGGCGTTTACGATGTGCGTAGCTGTTCACCTGAGCAGGCAAAAGACGGCACATTTTACGAGGCGTGGTAAAAAAGGGATCTGAGACATGGGTGCGGAAAGAGGATTCACCTATATCTGGATACTCTTCGCGGTCGCGCTGGCGGGTATTGTTCTGGCCGCCGCGGGTCAACTATGGCAAACCGAAGCACGGCGGGAAAAAGAAGTGGAGCTTATGTTCGTGGGAGAACAGTTCAGACAGGCGATCGGGTCATACTACGAGAGTTCTCCGGGAATGCCCAAGCGTTACCCGGATTCGGAGGAAAAATTGCTTTTCGATGACCGTTTCCCGATACCCAAACGGCATTTGCGAAAAATTTATTTTGATCCCATGACGGGTAGAGCCGAGTGGGGACTGATCAGAAAGCCCGGCATCGGAATTGTCGGAGTCCATAGTCTTTCGGCTCGGAAACCATTTAAGCGGGCAAATTTTCATGAGCGTTATGCGACGTTCGCCGACGCCGTGAGTTATCAGGACTGGATGTTCGTCTACACGCCGGGAGAAGCTGGCGGCACCGTGCAGCCACCGGGGTCACAATCCCAATCCCAATCCCAATCTCAGTCTCAGTCTCAGTCTCAGTCTCAGCCCGAACCTCGATCGCAACCCCAACCGCAATCTCCGGTGCAGCCGGAAGCATCGCCACTTCCAATCTCACCCGACCCATCGACTGCGGCCGGTTCAGCTTCCCAGTCGTCAACCTACTGAACGTACAGGACTGCCTCTAAGCTGGTGAGACCACTCGTCGTGGAGGCAGTTTTCGTATTGGGCTACTACGACTTGAGTCACCTGTACCGGTATCGAATGATCTTTTCAATCCGGATCTGCGCCGCAGCGCCGGGAGACCCCATACGTCGTCCGACATGATCCTTTTTGCTTACATAATGTTCATGAATTTGACACGTGCCCTTAATGATTCTGTCATTCGAAGCGCTGAAAATAGGCAGGCTTCCGAAGTTGAGCAAAAACACAACTTTGCCAATGTCGTGGCCGGGTATGCGACACAAATAAAATCAAGGCATAAGAAACATCATGGGAGAAACCATTACTCTGACGGAACGAGAAATGGAATATCTATTCCGGATCATCGAGTCATCAACCTCCATTTGCCGGCGTCATCAATTCTTCCTATGGTCGCAAGGCGAGCTGCAAAGCCTTTTACCGCATGGCATGCTCATATGCGTGTTCGATGAGGGATCCGGCCAGTCGATCAGCATCGAGAAATTCAGCCGTGCCAATATAAGCGAAATCTTGTTTTCCGAGCTTTGCCGGCCTGATGGGGGCATTGTATTCCGTGTCATGTCGGCATGGAGCGCGGGCAGGAATCAGCCATTCCTGCTTTGCCCGTATAATCCCAACAGCATTACCTATAAGCATTTTGCGAATGACCTCAAGTTTGACAATCTGGAGCGTGTCGCGGCGCACGGAATGTTCGATGCCAATGGCCGGACGAGCAGTCTGTTCGCTTTTACGCAAATTTCCGGTGCGTTAACCGAGCGCCACGCATATTTTCTCGAACTGCTGACGCCTCATATGCATATGGCGCTGGTGCGCATGCTCTTTCATGAACGGCATCACCAGCACGGTGCTACAGCGGGAAAAAACAGAAAACCCATCACAGACCGGGAGACGGAAGTTCTGCGCTACGTGCAGATGGGCAAGAACAATCTTGAAATCGGGACTTTGCTCGAAATCAGCCCGCTTACCGTTAAAAACCATATTCAAAAAATCCTGCGCAAATTAAATGTCAACAACCGGGCGCATGCGGTGGCTAAGGCAATGGCATTGAAGATCACGCTCTAGCCCGAGCGACTGCATAGTCCGAACGCTTCATGAAAACCCTCCCGGCAGATCGACTTCCCGTCACACAAGATCTCTAGCATACCAAAGCAACTGAAAGCGGAGATTGAAAGCAAAGATTGATGCGGTCAGGCGCTGTTGGCGCATAGAAAAATAGGTAGAAAGGACTACAAAACCACGATCGCGTTTCATCAGCACTTAACTATTGCCCCATATAGTGACAAGCGTCCGGCAGAAAGTGCAAGCACTTCACGCCGGACGGGAATAAAGCCAAACCCGTTGTGAAGCGGGGACGGAAAGCTGCGGGCCTAGGCGCAAGCGGAGGCAGCCGGGTTGCTAAAGGGCATCTGATCCGATGAGGCGCGGGTCTCAAGGGTCAACTGACCGGATCCAGATCTTCGGTGCAACTCATTAACCATATAGAGGGAGTATCAGTAATGAAAATAAACTTCAAGCTTAAGGCACTTGCGGTCACCGCCATCATGGCAGCCTCGGCGCCGGCTTTTGCCGCCATCGACGGCGGCGTAACCGGCAACGGCGAACTCCTGCTCAATGTACGTTACTACGGTGGCGATTCCCCCACCACGGGTGGTGATGACATTTCGGCCCTGTTCGATCTCGGCTACCATCTGAACGACATGCTCGCCGCGAACGGCCAAGCTGGTTTCAGCAGAACCTGGGACCTTACCACCGGCGCCTACGGCGCCTCCTGGAATCAACTGATGAGCTTCGTCGGTGCCGCTAACGTAAACCAGGTCGAGTTCAATGTGATCGCGCTGGATAACACCGATCCAAATACCGCTGGCGGTTCGCGTTACTTGACCACGGGGGACAGGGATACCTGGCCGAGTCAAGGGGTCGCAAACGTGAGAGGTTTTGCCAACATGGAAGCGTATATCGACGCCAACAACAGTCGCGGCACCCATGCCACCGACGCTAACGGTGCCAGCGTTGCCGTGCCGACTGATGCGACCAGCACTTTCTTTGGTGCGATTGGTAGTGGTGTGCCGACGCAGGGCGACAACTGGATGCTGAAGACTACCGTCGACACCACCCAGGTATTGGGTACGGAGCAGAACTTCTGGTTTTTGACGACCTCGACCACTTCCTCTCTCGCCCAGGGCACCAAGACTCCTTTCGGTGTTGACCTGAATCACGACGGCGTTATCGGTGCGGGCGAGTTCAGCAAATTTACGTTGACGAACGCCGGCCTCCTCAGCATCACCAGCCCGGTGCCGGAAGCCGATACCTGGGCCATGCTGGTGGCCGGGCTCGGCATGCTCGGCGCGATGGTTCGCCGCCGGACAGGGGTCTGAACCCGCGGCTACTTGCTTCTTCGATCCGCTCCCGCCTCCCATTTGGGAAGACAGAGAGGGGATTAATATGCATATCAACCAGTTAAAAGGATATCGAGATGAAAATGAAACTGAGTAAAATCGCGCTGGCTGTGGCGGCGCTGGGTACGACCCCGGTTGCTTTCGCCCTGACCCCCGCACAGGTTGCCGCCGGCCCCACCACCTACGTGTGGCTGTCCGGCGCATCCGCCCCCAGTAACGCCGTGTTCCGCAGTGTGATGTCGCTCTGCAACGGCTTGGCTGGCAACGGTGGCGCCAATGACGCGCACATGTACCTGGAAAGCAGCGGCACCGAGCCCGGCAAGAGCAGCGGCGACAGGGTCGCCTATGCCTGCACCATGAGCTCCGCCGCCGGTTCGCTGGCGGGCAAGAAAGTGGTGGTCTATCATACGGTTGAAGGCGGTTCTTTCAATGCCTACGCCCCGCATCTGAGCATGGCGGGCGAGCCGAATCCCAACGGTTATTTGCCGGGCAATATCAAGCGTATCAATAACCTGGCATTGCTGGGTGGCGCCGGTAAATGCGCGGCGGCCGGCGCCGGTAGCACCAATGTCGTCCTTAACGGCGTGTCCTATCCCATCGGGCGCTATAACAGCTGTAACGATACGGTTACCAAGACCTTCACCGCTGCGCTCAACGGCGATGCCGCGGGTCTTCCCGGTCAGAGCTATCCCGACGGCGGTTTTTCCGACACTGAGTACCTGATCAACAAGCAGAATCTGAATATCGGGCGGGATTTGAGCGCCATCGGCGACGAAGTGGCGACCAACATCGGCCAGGCCTTCGGCGTGGCGGTAAGCTACCCGCTGTACCTTCAGTTGCAGAAGAACGACGCTGCCGCCGGTTTGCTGGGCGCGACTTGCGATGACGGCTCCGCAGCCGCCCCGAATCTTACGCCTGCCTGCCAGCCTAGCCTTCCCGCTCAGCGTTACACTGCTGTTGCGAACAGAGATTCGATCGGCAGCGTGGACGGCAGCCTGTTTGGCGGACCTGCCGGTTCCGTGGTCAATCTGGCGCGTCGCGTCCCCACCTCCGGCACCCAGTCTGCTTCCAATGTACGCTTCCTTGCCAAGCCTTGCGCCCCGGGTGCGCTGGAACCGGCACGTGCCACCGACAGCACGGCTACTGCGATAGTGACGGAGCAGTCGAGCACCGGCGGCGTGAAAACCGCGCTGAACACGGCAACCGGGGCGGGTCAATTCGCCCTCGGCGTGGTGTCCGCGGAAAACACCCCGGCTCCTACCGCCACAACGGACCGTTGGGCTTTCGTCAAGTTGGATCGCGTATCTCCCAATTCCGACGCCCAGCAGCGTGCGGAGGCGATGGACGGCTCTTACAACTTCTGGTATGAGCTGGCGGCGTTCACTGCCGGTGGTTCAGTCAGTCCCGCCAGCGCCAGTGGCGCCGCGCTGATCGCGGCAGTCACCGGCACCTTGGGCGAGAGCGATCTGAAGGGTATCTTCGCCACACCGGTGGCCGGTTCAAGCGGTCCCACCTCCAAGGGCGCGCGTCTTGGCAACTCCTGCCAGCCTGCGATCCAGTAGGTATCGCGCTAACAGGCGGTGCAATGCCGCCAATAGATCGTTCGGGACAACTCTTTCGAGAGTTGTCCCATTTGCACGTATATGAAAGGCGATTTGAGTCGGGTGGCTAAAGTGGGTTTAAGTGTTGGAATGATTAGGGAGCCGCTGAATCAGTCCCCGATTTTGCCAGCGGGCGGCACGCCTTGGTACAGCGGGACGGGCGACGATCTCAACTATCTTTTGGGGGGTGTGCGGGGTAATTCTCCCGATCTTGCGAGCAACGCGCGCCACGGAGGATTGATTCAGTGGTTCCTTGGTAAAGCGCTACGTGCGGGATGCCTGGCTTGTCTGGTTTGTCTGGTGGGATGGATGCATGCGTCCCACGCGCAAGATGCGCGATTCGATATATTCGAATATCGGGTCCAGGGTGCAACATTGTTGCCTGTCACTATGGTAGAGCAAGCGGTTTATCCCTACATGGGCGAGAAAAAGTCATTACAGGAGGTGGAGCAGGCACGCGATGCGCTGGAACGTGCCTATCATGAGTCGGGTTACCTGACGGTTCTGGTAAGCATTCCGCAGCAAAAAGTCGATGACGGAGTTGTCAGCCTGACAGTGACCGAAGCGCCGGTGAAGCGCCTGCGCGTGGTCGATTCGCGCTATTTCAGCCCGGCCGATATCAAAGCCGCGGTACCGGAACTGGCGGAGGGGAATGTGCCCAACTTCACCGAGATGCAGAAGCAGCTTGCATCCCTGAATCGTACGGCCGATCGCGGAGTCACGCCGGTTTTAAGGGCGGGTAAAACGCCCGGCACGGTTGAAGTCGATCTGAAAGTGAAGGATCAGTTGCCGCTGCACGGCAGTATAGAGCTAAACAGCCGCCAGATCCCGAATACGACGCTGACGCGGCTCAGTGCGAATGTAAGCTGGGACAATCTGTGGCACAAGCAGCACAGTCTCGGGGTGACCGCACTCATTACGCCGGAAAATCCCGACCAGAGCAAGGTGATTTCAGGCAATTACACCATGCCCATGTCGTTTGGTGGCTTTCTTGCCTTGTATAGCGTCTATTCCGCGTCCGACGTGGCTTCGGTGGGCGCGCTCAATGTGCTGGGCAATGGTTTGATAGTCGGGGGGCGCTACATCCTGCCGCTACCGGGAAGTCAAAAATTCTTCCATACCGCGACGCTGGGAGTGGACTACAAGGATTTTGGCCAAGCGGTGAATCTTCTTGACGGCGGCAGCTTTAATACGCCCGTCAGTTATCTGCCCTTTACCGTGGGGTGGGATGGCACCTGGCTGGGAGAAAGGCGTAATACCAAGCTTGGATTATCGCTGAATTTCCATGTGCGCGGGCTGGTCGGGGACGAAGCCGAATTTGCCAACAAGCGTTTCAAGGCACACTCCAATTACGTGTTTCTGCGCGGCAATTTTTCCCATACCGAAACTTTCCGCCAAGGATGGGGGTTGCAAGGGCGCGCCAGCTGGCAGATCGCGGACCAACCGCTCATCAATAACGAGCAGTCCATCGTCGGCGGGATAAATACGGTGCGCGGCTATTTCGAAGTCGCAGCCTTGGGTGACGACAGTGCCACGGGGGGACTGGAAGCCTTCACGCCCAATTATGCCAAGCATCTAACCGCCGCGCTGGAAGAATTCCATTTGCTGGCTTTTATCGACGGGGGTCACGTGCGGGTGCAGCAGCCATTGCCCGGACAGATCGACCATTTCAATTTGTTAGGCACCGGAACGGGTGTGCGTCTCAAGGGCCGGCACGGTCTATCGGCTGAATTTAGCTGGGCAGTGGCGCTGGAAGAGGCGGGTAGAACGAAAGCAGGCGATAAACGTGTGCATTTCCTGGTGCGGCAGGCGTGGTGATACCGATTGAGGCGAGCTTCACCTTGTTGCCGAATGAAAAGACGTTCCACTGGATTGCAAAAGAAACGGGAAGGCAATATGAATCAAAAATTATACAAGTTGATTTTTAGTACAGCCCTGGGCATATTGATTCCTACGGCGGAAACTGCGCGCAGCCATGGCAAGGCAGCAAGCGGCGCGGCTCTGCTCCTGACAGGGTTGTTGCTGGGCACATCCGCGCAGGCCGAACTGCCGGTGCCCTGCGCGGGCGGCAGTTGCGGCGGCGGGATACCGGATTTCGTCACTGCCGGGCAGGCAAATTATCATATCCATGATCACCAGGCCATTGTTAACCAGGTGGGCGACAAGGCCATTCTCAATTGGGAAAGTTTTAATGTCAGCCCCGGCCATTCGGTGCAGTTCCAGCAGGTAGAGAGCCTCGCCACGCAGAATCTGGTGCAGGGCGCGAATTTCACCACGCTCAATCGTGTCTGGGACAACGATCCCAGCGTGATTGCCGGCATCCTCAGCCAGGCGGCGGGACAGAACGCGAATATCATCCTGGTCAACACCAATGGCATCGCCTTCATGGGTTCCTCGCAGGTGAATCTCAACAGCTTCACCGCCAGCAGCCTGGACATTAACGACAGCTTCATCCTCAACGCCTTCCTGACCACCCAGAAGGCGAGCCCGCAATTCGAGGGCACGGGCGGTTTCATCAAGGTGTTCGAGGGCGCGCGCATCACGGCGGGCAGCCAGGGCCGGGTGATGCTGATCGCGCCGACGGTGATCAATAAAGGCTCGGTGGAAGCGCCCGACGGACAGGTGATCGCGGCGGCGGGCACCAGGGTGTTTTTGCGTTCGGCTTCGGCCGAGCCCAAAGACGTCAATGTGCGCGGCCTGCTGGTGGAAGTGGACAGCCCGGCCGGCCTCGCTGATTTCGAGACCGCCAACACCGGCGTCAAGGACGGCAAGCTGGATGGCCAGACCGTGGCGCTGAAAGAATCTTCCCTGGACAAACTCGGCCATGTCACCAACCTGGGCGAGCTGAGCACGCCGCGCGGCAACGTCACCATGGTGGGGTATGCGGTCAACCAGCAGGGCATCGCGCGGGCGACGACCTCCGTGATCGCCAACGGCTCGGTATATCTGCTGGCGAAGGATGCCGCGACTGCCCAAGATAATTCGACGCGTGGTGGCCGCGCGGTACTTGGCGCCGGCAGCCTGACCGAGGTATTGCCGGACGTGTCCGACAATACCGGCGTGCTGGATGGGCTGACCGGCACCGGGCTGGTGCTTCTCTCTCAGGTGAGAGTGCTGGGACAGGATGTGCGGATGGAGAGCGGCGCGGTGATTAATGCGCCGGCGGGTGAAGTGAATTTCATCGCCATGGACAATCCCGGTTTGCTATTTACCAATGATCCGGTCAGGCAGATGTTTGATGCGCCTGTCTCTGATGCTGCCCGCGTTCATATTGCCAGCGGTGCGCGCATCAGTGTGGCTGGGCTGGAAAATGTGGCGGTTTCCACCGCGCGCAACGGCGTGGAAGTCGAGTTGCGGGGGGATGAGCTGAAAGACTCTCCGGTCAATCGCGACGGTCCGCTGCGCAGCCAGAAGGTTTTTGTCGATATCAATCGTGCCCTGGCCAACGCCAATGCCGGCAAGCCCACTCTCATCGCCAAGGACAGCCTGCAATCCTACCAGGCGCGCCTCGAACGTACCGTGGCCGAACGCTCTACCCAGGGTGGTACCGTGCGCGTGAGCTCCCAGGGCGAGGCCATCATCGAATCCGGCGCGGTAATCGATCTGTCGGGCGGCAGCTTGAATTACACCCCGGCCAGTGTACCCACCACGCTGCTCATGTCTCGGGGCATGTTGACCGATATCGCCAACGCGCGTGCCGACGTGCGTTATGACGGCATTGCCACCCGCTATGTGCTGGATTTCGGACGCTGGAACATAAAAGAGGTGATCGACCTGGGGCAGAGCTTCAATTATGACCCAGGCTACACCGAAGGTAAGAACGCAGGCGCACTGGAAGTCATCGGCCTGCGGGCGAGCTTGATGCAGGCTGATATTCAGGGCCGCACAGTCGTGGGCGAAGTACAGCGCGACCTCGGCATCATGCCTGCTGGTGCGCGCCTGACCATGGGCAACGACCCCGCGGTTAACCCGATTTCCGGCGGGCTCGACTACAAGCTGAACCAGTTGGTCGAGTTGAGCAGCACCGGCGCCACTCTGCTGGCGGGCTTCAAGTTCGGTGATGCGCTCTCGTCCGATCTCGTCACTACCCTGAGCCTCAATCCCGCATTGTTAGGCAAGGATAAGGTTGCCAATCTCGGAATTTTCAGTAACCAGGCGGCGGCGGTGCGTGAGGCTTTGCGTGTACCACAGGGCGGCAGCGTGCACATCGCCGCGCAGGGTGTGACGGTCGGCGCCAATATCGACGCTCCACGTGGCTCGATTGTGCTCGATGCGCATAGAAATGATCTACCCGGTCGCTCATCAGATCCCCTAAATGTCGTGGTGGCCGATGGAGTAACGCTGTCGGCGCGCGGGACCTGGGTAAACGAGTTGCGCGGGGTGCCGGCGGGTTCGGGCGAGGTCGCGCTGGTGCATGGCGGCAAAATCACGCTTACCGCGGTTGACAATGTTGCGCTGGGGCAAAACACGCTGCTGGATGTCACCGGCGGCGGCCGGCTCAAGGTCGATGGCCGCGGCAGCGTCATCGCCGGCAACGGCGGCGAGATCAGCCTGTCTGGCCACGCGGTGTTGGGTGTCACCGAGGAGAATATGCATGGCTACGGCATCGGCAAAGGCGGCACACTAACTGTTTCCAGCAATAAAATCCAGATCGGCGGCACACCTGACGGCATGCTCGGCACGGTCAACCTGGGAGCGGGGTTTTTCGAGCGCGGCGGGTTTACCAACATCAATTTTGCAGGGATTGAGAATGTGACTTTATCCGAGGGTGTCCGGATCAAGCCGGCTGTCCTCAGCCTGGAATTGCAGCCTGACTATACCCTGCGGCCCAGCGGCGGCAGGGTAGAGGATTTTACCCGCCAGGTAAAGCTGGATGACCTGGTGCGCCAACCGGTGAATTTGAGCCTTACGGCAAAAAATACCGCAGATGGGACGGGTGATTTGTCAATCGGCGCGGGAGCGCGCATCGAGGCCGATCCCAAAGCCCAAATTATGCTGTCGGCCGGGAGCCTGCTGGATATACAAGGGAGCATCAGCGCGCCCGGTGGCGGTATTACTGCCACGCTCGATCATGACCAGAGCTTTGATTTCAATGCCAGCAATAGCCTGTGGCTGGGCAAGCAGGCGGTGCTCGACGTATCCGGCACAGCGCTCACTTTTCTCGACAACCAGCGGCTGACTCAGGGGGAAGTCCTGAATGGCGGCACCGTCGCTTTGAATGCGCAGTATGGTTACGTCGTGGCCGAGGCGGGTTCGAGCATCAAGATGGCGGGGGCCGCGCCGGTGCGGCTGGACATTCTGAATGAGGCGGGAGGGCTGGGGCAGTGGGTGGGCAGCGACGCGGGTTCGCTCGATATTATCGCACGCGAGGGGATTCTGCTGGACGGGACCATGCTGGCGCAGGCGGGTGGTGTATCCAATCGCGGTGGAATGTTTAACCTTGTTCTGGGACTTGAAGATGTGGGTGATGCGCTAACTAAAGGCTTTCCACTTGGAGAGCGCGTGCTGAGTCTGGCACCGGCAGTGGCGCCGCTGGCAGGCGGTCTGGCTCCGGGCGCCGCCATCCCCGGCGGGCTGAACGGGCAGGCAAAGATTGGTACTACAGCGCTGGAAACGGCAGGTTTCGATCGCATCGCGCTCAAAAGCCGCGATGCCATCCGTCTGGAAGACGGTCTGAATCTGGGCGCCAACCGGGCATTGTCGTTGAAAGAGGTGGTGCTCGACGCACCGCGTATCGAAACGGCAGGGGGCGAGGCCGCACTGAAGGCGCAGACCCTGCGGCTGGGCAATTACGACATAAACCGTGTGGATGTGGTGAATGCGCCAGTTACAGGCAGCGGCACGCTCAAGGCGGATGCACAATTGCTGGAGCTGGCCGGTAATCTGACCCTGACCGGCATGGCGCGCGCCGAACTGAACGGCACCCAGGAAGTCAGGCTGTCGGGGGTAAGCAGCGGCGGCTTGCCGCGTCCGACAGGCACGCTCGCGAGCGCGGCCGATCTGCTTTTCAGCGGCGCGGTGATCGCCCCCACAACCTATAGCCAGATCAACATCCATGCGCCGGGGCAGACGGTTGCGTTCAGCCGCAATACCCTGCCGCCATCACTGCCGCTATCCGCCCTGGGCAGCCTTACGGTAACAGCCGCGAATATCGTACAGGATGGCAATGTGTGGGCGCCGTTCGGCCAACTGGCTTTCAACGCCACCGATACCCTGACGTTCAAGGAAGGCAGCCTGACCTCGATCTCCGCCACGCCCGGCAGCCTGATTCCGTTTGGCATGCTGGTGAATGGCCGCAGCTGGGTGTACAGGCCCGACTCGAACGAAATCCCGCAGCTTGGCTTGACCGAAAAATCCATACGCACCCAGGCGGCGAATATCGATATGCAGGCTGGCGCAACCCTGGATCTCGCCGGCGGCGGCGACTTGCAGGCCTATGAGTTCAGCGTGGGTCCGGGGGGGTCGCGCGATATCCTGAACGATGCCCATACCTATGCCATCCTGCCGGGCTATGCGAGCGGATTCGCCCCGGGCGACAGGCAGGAGAACACCGGTTTCGACCGCGTGGCGGGGGATGCCGTGTATCTCTCCGGCATACCGGGCCTGCCGGCAGGTGTGTATACCTTGCTGCCCGCGCACTATGCGCTGCTGCCCGGCGCGTATGCGGTGAGGCTGGACACGGACGTGCATAACCTGTTGCCGGGCCAGGCTTACAGCAGGCAGGATGGTACCCAGGTCGTGCCGGGTTATGTCACGGACAGCCGGGCACCCGTGGGGGGGCCGCGTGATGCCTTGTGGAGCGGATTTGAAGTGTTGACCCGTGAGCAGGTTTTGCAGCGGTCGGAAATTACGCTTACCCGCGCTTCGGACTTTTTCGCCGCCAGCACTGTTCGCCCGCAGGACGGCGGACTTCTCTCCATCGATACCGCAGGCGGGCTGAAGCTGGATGCCCTTTTTAAACTGGGCGCGGCCGCGGGAGGCCGTGGGGCGGCGGTGGATATCAGCGCGTTTAAAATCGCCGTTACCAACGGAACGCCGTCCGGAACGCAGGGAATCGATCCGCTGGCCACGCGTATCGCGGCCAGCACGCTCAACGCCATGGGCGCGGCCAGCCTGTTCCTGGGTGGCACGCGCAGCCTCGCCCCGGGTAGCGCCAGCACACTTCTCACGGTCAATGCCGAGGAAGTGATATTGGCCAACGACGCCAATCACGCCCTGAAGGGCGATGAAATCATTCTGGCGGCGAAGGATACCCTGACGCTGAAAGCCGGCAGCGCTATCGAGACGCAAGACCATACGGGCGGTGCGAATAACGCAAATCGCTACGAAACAGCCGGCAATGGCGCCCTGGTCCGGGTCGCGTCAACGTCCGCCAGCTTTTCACGCACCGGCAGCCCGGATCGCAGCGTGGGCACGCTGGCGGG
>JBDSSX010000004.1:0-1800 GCA_039928555.1 Nitrosospira sp.
TTCGTGAGCATAGGTTTTCTCATGCACTTCCTGGCATTGCACACATCGTTGCGCAGTGGGATAAGCCATCAGCCGGTCAAAACCTATTTCGCCACCACAATCAATACAATCACCGAAATCCAGCTCCGCCAGGCGCTTTAAGGAAGCCTCCACCTCGCGCATCTCATGCACCTGTCGGTCCACCATGGCAGTATTGATATCCAGCAACATATCCGCCACCGAGCCGTCGCCGGCATCACGCACACTCCCCGCCAGGTCGATATAACGCTGTTCGCCCGAACGTTCCAGTTCACCACGGACTTCTTCCCGTAAATCCAGATAACGTTGTTGCAGCGATATTTTCAGTTGTGCCAGCTGGTCTTCGGCTAATTTTGCCATGATGAATATTTCCCTATGATTATTGCGACGGTCATTTTACAAAGGATACGAGAATAGAACATGCGGCTTTTTGATTGAATCCAAAATTCAAAAGCTACACAGTCCCGCGTATCAGCTATAAGCCCGTTTACGAACCCTTCAGTTTCTTTAAATCCTCGATCACTTCAGCAGAATTGCGCGAAGTGCTGGCCGACAAATAGATTTTGGCAGTCCTGCCTTGCGGATCGATAAGGAAAGTATTGCGCTTGGCCATACCGCTATTGCCCCGCAGTGAATCGTAGCGCGCGGCGGTCTCGCCCTTGTTATCCGCGAGAAGCGGGAAAGACAGATTATATTTCTTGGCGAAATTGGCATGACTGGCGCTATCGTCCACGCTCACGCCGACCACCTGTGCACCCAGATCCGTCAGCTGATGGATATCATCACGAAATTTGCACGCCTGCTCGGTGCAGCCAGGCGTGTCGTCCTTAACGTAGAAATACAACGCCAGCCACTTGCCGCGATAATCCGCAAGCTTATGGATTTTGCCGCTCTGATCCGGGAGACTGAAATCCGGCGCCGGCTGTCCCACCTTGAGCGGCTCGGCGCGTGCAGCCTGGCTTCCAAAAAACAGGACTATCGCCATCAACGTTGCAAATATTGAAAGTGTTCTCATAAATCCTCCATACATTTTCGTAGGATGGGTGGAGCAAAGCGTAACCCATCATTCACACCTCCCAAATCCCACATCACCCGCCTCACTTCCAGCCCAATCTTTGGAGTATGTGCCGACTTCAACGTAACGATGAAACGTGGAATGTGGCCAATCTGCAACCTGCTCAACATGCCGGTGTTTGACCGGATTGTAATGGATATAATCTATATGCCGCTGCCAATCTTCCTCGTCGCGCAACGTATGTTCCCAATAACGGCGCTGCCAGATGCCGCGCTCACCCTTCAGGATTTTGCTGGGAGAGCGAGGATAACAATCTGGCAAGCTACGCGAAAACGCAGCCTTGACGCGTCGTCAGCGGTTGGGATAATCAGCGTCCTCTGGTGGCAGCGTCCAGATACAATGCAAATACTCCGGCAGAACAACCATGGCGTCAAGAACAAAAGGATATAGGGTTTTGACGTGGTAAAAAGCGTCGCGTAACGCGTTAATATGATCTACCAGCAGGCTTTGGCTACGATCAGCTAGTGCGACCGTAAAAAAATAGCTCCCACCCTTGACGAAATTGCGTCGGTATTCGGTCATGATTCGATATGTGATGGTGTATGGTTTTGATGGGTTACGCTTCGCTCCACCCATCCTACATGAGAACCCAAACCGGGAACGTTCATAGCCTTCCGTAGGATGGGTGGAGCGAAGCGTAACCCATCAATCAATCATCCCGTTATTCCCACTATCCCTCGTCCTTTTATCTATCAACCTCATCCAAT
>JBDSSX010000005.1:0-2068 GCA_039928555.1 Nitrosospira sp.
GAACGCCGCCTTGCTGCACAATGCTGCCGCAGCGCCGGGCCATCTCAACGGGAAGCGTGGCAGCCGGACCGGTATTCTCGGGAACGGGCTGGGCGGCCAGCCACGCGGCAATGGCGTTAGTTTCGCCAGTAGTCAGTTGCTTTGCGATTTCGGACATGCAGTCCGCAGTCTGCCCGCGCAACAACCCGCCGTTTTGCCACGCGCCGAACTGGGCGATCATGTAGACACGCGGCAGACCCAGCAAACCGGGAATAAACGGCGCAGTCCCCATCAATTCCTTACCGTGGCATTCGACACACGCGGGAATTTTCCGTGCGGGATCTCCCTGATTGACAAGTTTTAGCGCCAACTTGATTTCGTCAGGTGAAGAAACTGTGCGTTCCGGGGGTGGAAAAGGCTGTTTAAGCGCTGAAAAATAGGCGGCCATATCCAGGAGGTACTGATCCGAGACATTTGCAAGCAGCAAGGCCATGGGACGATAATAACGCTTGCCATCCCTGAAATTGCGCAGCTGATTGAAGAGATAGCCTTTGGGCTTGCCCGCAATACGAGGGTAATACCCGTCTCTTCCCACTCTGTTTTCCGGACCGTGACAGGCAACACAGGCTTTCACCCGCTCCTCCATTGTATCGGGCACCTCAAGCGCAGCGGCGGCGAACCCGGCGGCGGTGGCGAATCCGGTAGCGCATATCAGTATTATTAAAACGAGTGGTCTCATCGGTTCGCCATTTAGGCAAGGTTTGATGGAAAGAATTTAAAGTACGTTAGCCACAGCAGCCAATGCAGTGCGCTTTCCCGCCGGTCAATCGCAGGCTAACCTCGACAACCGGCACCTGTGCGAGACTGAGAACCCCGATACGTTTACCCGCACGTATTAGTTCCGGATACAGAAGTGCCGCCAAAAAACTCTAAGGAATCTCTGAGTAAGTCCCCGATTTTGCCATAGAGTTTACGGGCGTGACAGACTGACGCAACCGCGCGGCGGCGATACCCGCTATCGCAATCAAGCCCATGCCCAGCAGCGCCAGTCCGGTGACCGGGTCGTCGAACAGCAGCACGCCATATAACAAGGACCAGCCGATACCCAGGTATTGCAGACTGGCATTGACAAGCGTGCCGCCGATTCTGTAGGCACGCGTCATCATTAACTGCGCCAGTGTTGCCAATACACCTACCGCGAGCAGCATCCCAAGACCGTGCGGGGTGTGGGCATGCCATCCACTAATAAACGACGTTTCCAGGGCGCCGGCGCCGATACTGCCCACCGAGAGATAAAATACGATGCGCGCCTCCGGTTCACCCACCCTGCCAAGCGCGGTCACCTGCAAATAGGCCATGGCGGCAAGCAAACCCGATAACAGGCCCATCAGCCCGCCCCATAGTTGATGACGCTCCATAGTGGGTTGAAGGATACAGACCACGCCAATAAATCCAACGAGCACTGTGCATACCAGGCGCGCATCCACGCGGCCCCCGCCAATCAGGACCGAGCCGCCAATGAGCAGCAGCGCCATCCAGATCGGAGACATGTAATTTAGCGTTACCGCGGTGGCGAGCGGTAGTTCGCCTATCGCATAGAACCACAGGCCGAGCGCGGTTACGCCGGTCAGGCTCCTCCAGGCATGCATCGCGGGGAGGCTGGTGCGAAGCGTTTCACCTGATACGCGGGTGATCAGACCAATCATCGCGGCACCGACGATGCCACGATAGAACACGATCTCACCCGTACCGTAATCAGCTGACACAAACTTGACGCACATGCCCATGGTCGCGAAAAGCAAGGTCGCGCCGATCATCAGCATGGGCGCCGGTAATTTTTCCTTCCTGTTTGAAATGGTATTAGCCGGCATTCGATAAATTATATATCCCCAAATATTCCCACATTCCACAAACCACATGTTCCAACGTACAAATCGGATCAGGCCCCAATCAGGCTCCATAATGGCCCCGCCCACCTGTAAGATATTACAGCTATCCATGCTTCCCAATCCCTAGTTAAATAGCCTTCCAGGTAAAATAATCGGTGTGGAGGTAGAGTGAAGCCTGATAATCGGGAGGACCATGCACG
>JBDSSX010000006.1:0-3851 GCA_039928555.1 Nitrosospira sp.
AGCGGGTTGCTGTTATCAGGCAAAAAATATAGACGGCAATGCGCGTAATCAGTTCAAGCAGTCGCGCGGAGACCAATCAGTTTCAGTGGGACGCTTGGTAAAATCCATGCGCAACTCTATTTCTCCGGGTTAAGCATGCTCCGCATCCAGCTCGTTAGCCAGCGCTTGCAACGCCGTGGAAATGACTACCGGGTAAGGTGAGGCCATCTCAAGCGTGGTCATTGCTTTCGGCAGATGAGCATACCCCGCCAATATCCGTTGGCGCATCTGGTCCAGCGCAGCATCTCCAAGAATGCGCCGGCCAGCCTGCATAACAGGCATGAGGAGCGGCTGACCATCATGAGGATCATTTTCTTCCAATGCCACAACATCACCGGCCATGCAGCCATCAGCGCTGTAGTTGCGGTATACCTGCTTTCTTCCCGGCCAGGTGGCCTTGCCCTCCGAGCGTTTGCGGCGCGGCTTGCCGGCATACTCCTGCAGCTTGTAGGCACAATCCAGCGAGGGCGCGTCGCCTGAAACATCCAGTGCGGTTCCTACACCAAAGCCGTCGATTGGCGCAGCGGACGACAATAATTCACGCAACCGGTATTCATCCAGATTGCCGCTGGCAAAAATAATCGTCTTTTCCAGTCCGCCTTGATTGAGTATTTGGCGCACGCATCGGGCATGCGCCGCGAGATCACCGCTATCCAGCCGCACACCCTTGATGCTGATGCCATCCGCACGAAGTTTGCGGGCCAGGATAACGACCTTGGTTGCGGCAGTCTCCGTATCATAAGTATCGATCAATAGAATCGAACTATCCGGATGGCAGCGTGCAAAATGTTCAAAAGCAGTGGCTTCATTCTCATGCGCCTGAATGTAGGAGTGGGCCATGGTGCCAAACAGCGGGATGCCATACAGTGTCCCGGCCAGCACAGTCGCGGTGCCGGAGAATCCCACCAGATAGCTCGCTCGCGCCGCAAGCAGCCCGGCCTCCGCCCCGTGTGCGCGGCGCATGCCGAAATCCACCAGTAATTTGTCAGGTGCCACCATCACCATACGAGCCGCCTTGGAGGCAATCAACGTTTCGAAATGCAGCAGATTCATGATCCGTGATTCGACCAGTTGGGCTTGTGGCAGCGCGGCGGTTATCCGCAGGATAGGTTGATCCGGAAAAAATACAGTGCCTTCAGGCATGGCATGAACATCGCCGTTGAAACGAAATTGCTCAAGATAAGCGATGAAAGAAGGCGGGAAACGTGGAGCAAGCCAAGTTAACTCTTCCGGCGAAAACCTCAGTTCTTCGAGAAAATCAAGGGCTTGTTCCAACCCGGCTGCAACCATGAAATTTCGCCCTGGCGGCAGCTTGCGGACAAAAAACTCAAAAACCGCACGCGCTTCCATGCCTTGCTCGAGGTAGCTCTGCAGCATCATAAGCTGATAATGATCAGTCAAAAGAGGGCTGGAAAGCGGGTTCACGCCGCGAGCACCTCGAAACATATGGGTGTCGCGCCAAGACTCCTCATTTCCTCAAGCGCGCGACCGTGATTCGCGCTTATGTCCATTGCACGTATCACATCTTTGAGCACAAAGACGGCGTAATGATAGCGCATGGCATCCTTCACGGTATTGAGCACGCAATACTCCGCAGAGATGCCGCCGATAAATACGCGACGAGCACCGGAGGACCGCAGTAACGCATTGAGCTTGGTATCCGTGAAGCCGGAATAGGCATCCTTTTCCGGTGTGGTAGCCTTGGAAACGATGTGTATATCAGGAGGAAGTTCAAGGCTTGCAGGGAATGCCGCGCCCGGCGTTGACGCAACACAATGCGGTGGCCATGATCCCCCCTGTTGCAGGAAGGAGCAGTGGTCTGATGGATGCCAATCGCGAGGGGCGAAAATGGGCAAACCATGAGCATGAAAAAGTACAATGTAACGATTGAGCATCGGTACGATCTCGTTCCCGTTGGGTACGGGAAGGCTGCCGCCGGGAAGAAAATCGTTCTGTACATCTACGAGAATCAGGGCATCGCCAGCGGCAAGCTTGACCTTCATGAGTCTGTCATTATTCATAAAAGTTAGTGCTCATTTGACCCCATAATCCAGTCCGGGAAGCGTTTGATCAGCCGCGCGTCTTCATCCAATTGGCGCCAGAGTATGAGACTGAACGCTCCGTGCTCGCCATTCTTATTCTGCTTCTCCTTCCGAGGTGTGATGTTTGCCGGTGCTCACACGTTTTGCCTGAAAACCCTCGCTGCCAATATCCTCCAGGAACTTTACCTCGCTGCCTGTCTCCAGTTTTTCAAAGTCATTTTCAGTGAGATTATCGCGGTGAAAATATAACTCTTCCCCGTCGGGCGTCTCGATGAAACCGTATCCTTCCTCCGCAATCAGGCGCACCACCTTGCCGCGTATGACTGGTGCGTGCGCCTTGATATCGCCGCGCTGACGGCGACCGTAGTCTTCGAGCTGGCGCTTTGCGGCATCGAAGGCATCGCGCAGCGCGACATACACATCCTCATCCGCCTCGCGGTTAACGACCAGTTCCTTGCCCGGCACGGTGATGTCGAGACGCACATTGAACATGCGTCCCTGATGTTTATGTTTGTGTGGAATTTCGACCATCACCCGGCATCCCATGATATGTGGGTAGAATGTCTCGAGTTTTTCCGCTTTTTGCCGGATGTGGCTTTCCAGTGCTTCAGAATGGGGAATATCGCGTACAGTGACTTGCAGCAGGGTTTTCATGAGTGTTCCTCCCAATAATTCAGATTGTGCCATCCATTGGGTTGAAACTGGACGGTATGGTTTTATCATAGACTATGCTTGATGCCGATGTTGACCCAAGTCGCCCTAGCAGGCTGCTAGGCGCCACGAATCAGTAACACGGGTATATGTGCCGTACGAACCACTCCTTCGGCAACGCTGCCGAAGAGAACGCGACTGAAACCGGAACGGCCGTGGGTACCGATTATGATCAGGTCGGCCGGCCAGCGCTCGGCCTCCTCCACTATTACGCTGGCGATGCGCTTGCCATGTGCTTCAAGCAGATTTATTTCCGCGCCCATACCCGCCAGCTGCACCACCATTTGTGCGTGTGCCAGTGTCTTTTTGCCGCTGCTCCTTAAGGTTTCCTGCATTTCAGCGTAGTTGATGTAACTATCGCTATCCAGCAAACGGATATCCTCGACGACATGCACCAGCTCGAGCTGCGCGCTTTGCTGCCGGCCGAGCCGGATGGCTTCCTGCAGCGCGTGGTCAGAGGTTGCACTGCCGTCAACGGGTACCAGTATATGTTGATACATGATATCTCCTGACAAGAATTATCCCTTAACACACACTTTTGGCCGGAGGAAAGCGACCCGGCGCGCGAGCCATGCTTGTTCCGTCACTTCTGCAACCAAATCAACATCCTTGTACGCACCTGGAGCTTCTTCCACCATTCCTCGCATCGAGCGGGAGCGAATAATCAGAATGCCCTGTTGCGGTTCATGGCACGGCCCGCGCCATGACTTGCGAAGCGAACGCCTGATTTCCTCTGGCATCCGCAAGAATATATGAGCCCGGTACTTCCATCTTGATCTAAAACCATAGTCCATTATAGTAACTTTAGGAGAACTCGCTGGACGACCCCCGAATCGAGCATCAATCAGACAGGATTGCTGTTCCCGGCGCCATTAAATGATTCTCGGGATATACTAAACTTTGATCTGGAAGCAAAAAGGCGCATTCCGTACCCGCCCAGCCAGCATGGCTGCACAAATAAAGATCGACCGAAAAAAGTAAGCATGCCACGTCATAATGCCGATATTGCCGCGATCTTCGAGGAGATTGCCAATCTGCTTGAGATCCAGGGAGCGAATC
>JBDSSX010000007.1:0-3484 GCA_039928555.1 Nitrosospira sp.
GCGGTTGGACGGGTGGAGTGAGTTCACCAAAAAGATGAAGATCAAGCAATGCAAAATGTCATTGCGGATCATGGCGCTTAACTGAGAAATGAGCTGAAAAATGAGCGGTCAACTGCCGGATTTAAGATAATAAGGATAAGCCCATGCCCCACACATTGAAAGAACAGGAAATTTCCATGCTGCGCGCTGAAATCGAAATGCTGATAAACGAGCGCCAGAGTCTGCTAAAAACTACGGGTGCGGCGGCGGTATTTATCGCCAATCTGGACAGTGACGCGTTGCCGGAAGGCACGTACGAAGCAGCGGAGATGTTGTCCAACTGTCTGAATGATCTTCCCGAGGAAACCTTGCGGGATGCGCTGGAAAAGGTGAAAGCAGAGTTGTCCGCTGGTGAATGAGTTTAATACACCTGCCATCGTCCCCTAAGGTCGGGCTGGTTCTGACGGGAGGCGGCGCTCGCGCTGCCTATCAAGTTGGGGTATTGCGAGCAATCGCCGCCATGTTACCGGAAACAACGCGTAATCCCTTTCCCGTAATCTGCGGCACCTCCGCTGGCGCGGTTAATGCCGCCAGCCTCGCACTTTCCGCGCGGAATTTTCACGAAGGCGTGCGTCTGCTGTCAGCGGTGTGGGAGAATGCTCATGTCAACCAGGCTTATCGCTCCGATCCCGCCGGCGTTTTTGGAAACATCGCGCGCTTGCTATCTTCGCTGCTATTCGGCGGACTGGGAAAGCGTACCCCAGTCTCGATGCTGGACAGTTCGCCACTTTCTCAGCTACTGGAACGTAGTTTGCCGCTTCGTGGCATTCAGCGGAGTATCGAGGCAGGCGCCTTGTACGCCCTGGGTATTACCGCCTGGGGCTATACCTCTGGCCAATCGGTTACATTTTATCAGGGTGCGGAAAACATAGCACCCTGGAAACGAGAACGCCGTATCGGTGTTGCAGCGCGCATCGGCGTCGAACATCTGATGGCGTCCTCCGCGATCCCGGTTCTTTTTCCAGCAATAAGGGTCAATCGGGAATATTTCGGTGATGGCTCCATGCGCCAGCTTGCACCAATCAGTCCGGCGCTGCATCTCGGTGCGGAACGTGTACTGGTGATAGGCGTACGCAAGACCGCCGAGACCCAGCCTGAACGTGTTATCGTAGACAGTTATCCGACATTGGCGCAAATCGGGGGCCATATTATGGGCAGTATCTTTCTTGATAGCCTGGATTTGGATCTGGAACGCTTGCAACGTATTAACAGCACGCTCCGAATGATTCCGGACGAGAGGCTGAAAGATAACAACATACCGCTACGTCAGGTGGAATCGATGGTCATTTCTCCCAGCGTGGAAATCAACAAGATTGCGGAACAGCATGCTCATACCCTGCCTCGTACCATTCGTCTTTTTTATCGCGCCATTGGCGCATTGAGGCGCGATGGTTCGTCGCTTCTGAGTTACGTTCTGTTTGAAGAACCCTTCTGCCGTGCATTGATCGAGCTAGGTTACCAGGACACGATGCCGCTCAGATCCCAGATTCTGCAGTTTATCGGAGCCGGGGCAAAGGACTAAGCGAACGCTGGTATAATTCGCTAATAACTCAGTCACGACCCTGTCCCGGACGGCGCCAAACATTCTTATCTGTCATTTCAAGTAACCTTCATTTTCAGAGATTATTTATGGATATCGCAAATCCGCAATTCTGGGTCGCGGTATTGCAAATCATCGCCATTGATATTGTGCTAGGCGGAGACAACGCGGTTGTTATTGCGCTCGCATGCCGGCGCCTGCCGGAGAAGCAACGCAATCTGGGCATTTTCTGGGGGGTGTTCGGCGCCATTGGACTGCGAGTCATTCTGATCTTTTTTGCCCTTTCACTGCTTGCAATTCCGTTTCTGAAAATTACGGCCGCGTTGCTGCTGCTGTGGATCGGCGTCAAACTACTTCAGCCTGAGCCGGACAGCAGCGGGCATCAAGTCGATGCCAGCACCACGCTTCTGGGTGCGATAAAGACGATTATCATCGCCGATGCCGTAATGAGCCTCGATAACGTCATCGCCATTGCCGGTGCCGCCAAGGATAGTATTGGTCTGGTCATTTTCGGTTTGGTGGTGAGCGTACCCATTATTGTTTGGGGCAGCAAATTGGTAATGAAACTTATGGACCGTTTTCCCGCCGTTATTGTCATGGGTGCCGGCTTGCTCGGCTGGATCGCGGGGGATATGAGTGTTACCGACGCTGTCACCAAGGAGTGGGTTAATGTTAATGCGGCCTTTTTACATTGGCTGGTTCCTGCCGGCGGCGTATTACTGGTAGTGGTGATCGGTAAATGGCTTGCAGCAAGGGCGCAGGCAAAAATGGCGCCTATTGTTGATCTGGCGGATGACATAAATAAACCATTATCCTGAATCTGCCCTTGTAACGAACTCACCACAACAGGGGAAGTTTACCCGGGTGCAAAAAGTCACTACGGGAGCATGGTGCCGAACTGAAAAATGAGCGGCAAATGAACTAAAGATGAACGCGGTCAACTGCCGGATATGGCGGATATATGATTGTGGCCGCCGAGAACATAATTGCCGCATTAAGGGAGATACAATGTTGAAATTCCTGCTGCCAGTGGATGGCTCTGATGCTTCCAATAAAGCGGTTGCCGAATTCATTAAACTGCTCGATTGGTACAAGGAAGCGCCGGAAATTCACTTACTGAACGTGCAATTTCCACAGCACGGGAATGTAACCCTGTTTATCAACAAAGAGAGCATCAACCTATATCACCAGGAAGAAGGTATGAAAGGGTTACAAGCCGCACGTGACTTGCTGGGTCAGGCGGGCATTGCTTGCCAATTTCACATCACGGTAGGCAGCCCGGAGAAAATGATCACACGTTATGCAGAGGAGATGGGGTTCGACCAGATAGTCATCGGACCGCGCGGGCTCGGTGTGGTGAAAGGCTTACTGCTAGGCTCCGTAGCCAGCAAGGTGATGCAGCTTTCGACCGTACCCGTACTACTGATCAAATAAATAACTTAATGTATGGGCGTTAATCAAAAGGAGTTTTATCAAGATGGAGCAGGATCAAAAAGGTTTAACTTTGATCGAAACAATGATGATGTTGGCCATTATTGGTATTCTGGCGACGATAGCTATTCCGCCCGCATATCAGCTTTACGGGGATTCCGTGGCGCGGGATCAGGTAACGGAAGCACTCAGTCTCCTGCAAAGCGTAGAATCCCCCGTTGCCGGATTTTATTCCGATAAGGGGAGATGGCCGACAAAGCCGGAGTTTGATAGCCTAGTAACGACCCGGACAGGCCGGTATGTTGCCAGTCTCACGCCTCTATCTCTTGCTTCCGGTTTCCAGGTCACGGCAGCGTTCAAGAATAACGGAGTTAGCGCAAGCCTTTTGAACGAGGGAGCTGGCAGAACCTTGGTGGTGGCGACAAAAGATGGCGTGCAATGGGTTTGCAACGATAATACCGATCCCGCGACCGG
>JBDSSX010000008.1:0-4998 GCA_039928555.1 Nitrosospira sp.
TATACGTTGTTCATTTATTCTAGGCAACAGGTGCTCGTGCTTTTTCTGGGCCGGAAAACGTCGATGAGCAACCTGCTGATGCAGGTGTCGATGTCATGGATATCCCTATCGCCAAAGATGGCGTCGCTCCGAAGGGCAATGGAAAAAGGAATGGGTAGCACAACACAAAAGTTTTTTCAGCGCGCGATTACGCGCTCCTTGAAAAAGGGGGTAATTACCCTTAAATAAGGGTAATAATGAGGGTAACAGCGGTCCCGCAATCGCGATCGCTAAACCAGCGCCCATAATAAAGAGCAAAGAACAGCATGTCATGCCCATTGCCTGTCCCAAAAATTTTCCAATATCTCCCGCTCCTGCTCAGCAGCCTTTTTGCCTATGCTTTCCTGCTGGCACCCGCATTCGCGCAAAATACCATTACGATTGAGTTCAAGAACGCGGATCAAGCCGTCAAAATGCTCTCCTTGAGCGACCTTGGCGCCATCACATCAGCGGTCTCGCTGAAGGTTTTTGAAGTACACGAAAATGCGGAACGCATTTATCGCGCTTTCCCGGCCCGGCCTGTATTGGATAAGGTATTCGGCAAGGGGTGGGAAAAGGCGCAGGAAATCGTATTCACTTCCATCGACGGATATCAGCCAAGCGTCCCCGTGGCCAAGTTTCTTGCCCATGACGCCTATTTCGCCTTTGCGCATGAGAATGGCGCACCATTCATGATGACCAACACGCTACAGAACAATGAAATCGTGCCACTCGGACCGTTGTACCTGATCTGGGACAATATCAACTCAAAGGTACTGCTTGAATCCGGCGCATCGGACATGCCCTACCAGATCAGGAGCGTCGAGATAAAATTCGTGACGTCGTTTCCCAATATGGCTCCCCCGGCAAATGCATCCGCAGACGTGCAGCGGGGATTCGCGCATTTTCGCAAATATTGCATGGCATGCCATACGATCAATGGCGAGGGCGGCGGCAAGGCGGTGGAACTCAACTATCCGGTCAGCGTAGTCGAATACATCAAGCCTGAATACCTGAAGCGCTGGATCGAGAATCCCCAAACTATCCGGTACAACACGACGATGCCAGGACTTGCGAAGGAGATCCCTGACCGGGGAAAGGTCGCAGAAGAACTTATTCTATATCTCAAGATGATGAGTATTGCAAAGCGCGCCCCGGCGAAATCACCAAACCACGGGAATTCAGACACTCACTAATCAAAACAAGAAAAGAGAAATATGGAAACGTTTAAACTTGAATCATGGCTTGAGGAGGAATTACGGAAGCATGAGCGTCTTACACCAACCGTCGTTGCTATCATCGAAAATCTATACATACCTACACGGTGCTTACACCCGGCAATGTTTACGAACAGGTTGTGCTGAAGCGGAAGACACGACCGGAGGATAGTCCGACGTTTAACCTATACCCCGTCCAACGTTCCCGCTCAGCTTGACGGTGCGCGCTGCCTGTCATGGCCTGTGATCTGGTACGCAATCCCGGCTGCACAATCACCAGGTCTTACCCCTTTTAAAACTTTTGGCAGCACGGGTAAAACCCTGTTACCCCATCCCCCATTAACACCACCCATTTCTCTGCGAAGGGGCTTGTGGGGGATAATCAGATCGCAACAGGATAAGCCCACGTGCTCTTCCTTCATCCCCCCACCCGTTTCCCCAGCTCTTGCCCACCCACGGGCAATTCGTCTGGTTATGTGCACCAGAATCCTCCTTGTCAAGCCGCCAAAGTATATTGGGACAGTCTGCCCATAAGTTTGGGATAGCCTGCATAGCCTCGCTCGATAATCACGCCCATCATATCCTCTGTGGTTTCCCTGTGAATGGAGCGGCCAGATGCAAGTGGTCTAGTTAATAGATCACAGGCACGGACAACGAAGAGTCGATATAAATTTACTAGGGAGCCACGGGTGCGGCAAGTCTGGAGTAGCTGTAAGAACCTACACGTTTCCAAAGCTTGGGTAAGAGTCTTACCTGGCAGGTTTTTACATCCAGTTAGCTTGCCGTGCCGGGTCGCAGAAAGTACCAGGTGGTTGATGGTGTTTCGTAATTATAACTGTCCTTCTTTTCATATAACTTGGAGATAGCATGTCTACTTTGTTCACGATTAATATACAAAATAACAGCAGTTCCTTTCAAAACTTCTATGTCTTTCAGCAACCTGCACTCTACGTAGGAGGTCAGCAGGTGTACTCGAATAGCTTGTGGAGTCAGGGTGTGCTGCCCAGCAGTACAGGGGGGTCTTCCGCAACATTTATGATGCTCCAACAGTTCTATGCCGGTGTTCAGCAGCAAATAACCCCACCCAAAGTCGGAGGGGTTTCTGGATACTCGTCTGCGATCCAAGCGATAGGCTTAACACCCGCAGCAGGTGGTTCCCCAACGAATAACACGACGAGCATGATCATATCCCCAGGATTAGGATTGACGCCGCCTGTAAGCACAACTGGTCCTCAAACTGGTGCTTACCGGATTATCACTCCCACTTTTAATCCTACCGTAACTCCATACAATGCGGGAGCAGCATCTCAATCCCCGTCGGGCATAGTGACTCTTTCCAATTTCGTCGTTGCCAACCCAAATCAAAACATAGATTGTCAGCCTGTACTACAGTTTTATGTACAGACCGGGACTTACACACCGGGTATGGTTATTAATTTCTCGACTTCTTCGGTAAATGCCGCCCTGTGCAATGCGACTACAGGATTCGTGACATTTAATGTTAGTTACAATGTGGATGGTACCTGGTCTGTGACGCCATCAGCTGCGACAAAAGTAATGGGGCAACCCCGAACCCAGGCACAGGCCCATCCTTCGATACCTTCGCTCTCCGCAGATGCGGCAAACAATGCAGAGATCAAGAATGAAGCCGGAACGGCGGTGATATGTACAGGTTACGCCGCTAACTTTAATGCGCCTGTCACAGTTCAAGCTCTGAGCAACCCCGGTGTTATCCATCTCCATAATGAGTATCAGGTTGGTCCCGCCGGTGGTCCCTATACCGGACGCATGTGCACAAATATAGCGGGGAATATTGCTACATTCATGTAGCCGCTGACGTCCTAGAATCTCCTATTGGATGCCAAAACGAAGAGGGACCCGATTAACCCGATTAGGTCCCTCTTTGTTCATGAAACAATGTTCGGAAACGGTGGATTTAGAAGCTTGAAAGGAGAGTTGATCGAGTAACTCTTTTTGAATCCACGTTGTTCTTCAGGTGACGATGCGGTGAGCTTCAGGTACTTGCAGAATATAGCTACTTGCAAAGACGGTAGTGGCAAAACACTTCCTCTATGCATCCGGCAAAAGACTGAATAGATTGAGACAGTCTGCCAATAAGTTTGGGATGGCCTGTATGGTTTCGCTTGATAATCACGCCCATCATATCTCTGTGGCAATGTTGATGGAACGGACTAATGCAGTAATCAAGTTAATGCAAGCACGTGCATGACCCCGGCGCACATCTCCCATTCCTCCGCATCCGAGAATAATACAACTTCATATATGGTTTGCTGGGATATCGACAGATACGTAGTATCCGAATCGATCTGAATTCATCATTTACCTGTACACATGGAACCATTCAGATGAACTCGACGATCCGGTTCCTTGCTCCCGCGGCCATTCGCGCACGCCCTCGCGAAACACATCGTGCAGGCCACTTTGCGTTATCCCTTTGAAGGAATCACAGAGCCTTCATTTTTAATTTATGAAAGGTATAGGAGTTGAGATGACCAACGCTGCTCACCGATTGCTGGATCCGACGGCCCGGAGCGTTAAATACATTTTGCTGCGACTGCCCCATGCAATAAGAATACCTCCATTGTGCCGTCCCGAACTCGGGTGTACTGTGATATCAGATCAAATGTTTCATGATCAATCTTTGAACGCACGATGGCTGTTTATCAATCCGCAATGGCCGATATTTAAGGAATTACAGGCAGAGACCGCTGCCTGTACTCTCATAGCCCTTCTTGCGGAACCGCTGGTTCGAAGAGACCGCACGCCTTCTGTTAATATCCCGGATAGACGGCGGGGAGACAGACGGCGGGGTGATCTTGCCGTCGTCAAGGAGTTTATTGATAAGTCTTTGGCCTTGGAGTCCTTGGATGTGGCATTAATCGGGCATCAATTTGGTATGTCACGTTCATCTGTTTACCGGCTGTTCGAGTCGGAGGGGGGGTTGGCTAATTACATTCGCCGTCGTCGATTACTGCACGCATTCTCGTTATTAGTCTCACCATCACCGGAAGGCCGCCTGCGTATCCTTGACGTCGCGGTCGAATGTGGATTCAGTAGCGATATGGTTTTCGCGCGAGCTTTTCGAAAAATGTTTTCGTTGACCCCGAGCGCAGTGCGTTCGATGGCCGCGCTACAAACGCCAGAGCCTGGTGATCTGTTGACGAGGCTTCAGAGCGGTTCCATGGCTAGCATGTGCGATCTCTCGCATATACTTGGACTTCCCCCGAAACAGTAGACATTCCGGGGGAAGTCTAGTCCAGTCGTTGCCGCCACGGGAGGTCTGATTTCCAGCGTTAAGTTTGGAAGTCATTGTTCGATATTCCTGCGGACCGAACTACCAGCCACGATAAGTTGGCTCGGGCGCTCGGATTTGCGTGCATCGTAAGCGCTGGCTGTTGGAGCACTAGGGGGTGCTGGCGAAGATCGGCAAATCAGTCGAGAGAAAGGTCATTTGACTGCCGTCGTCGAATTTTCCTTTGAAATCTACTCACGATTTATGGCATCAACGAATCGTTGATGGAGGACGTTTCTTCAATCAAAGGAGCCAGCAAATGTCATACGTATACAAGGTAATAGACTCACCCATCGGCAAATTAAAGCTTATTGCAAATGGATCAAGGCTCTCTGCAATTTTATGGGAAAACGATAAACCAAATCGAGTACGGCTTGGCCCGATTCACGAAGATAAAGATAGTCCCATTCTGGCAGAGACGGAACGGCAACTAAATGAGTATTTCGCGGG
>JBDSSX010000009.1:0-5250 GCA_039928555.1 Nitrosospira sp.
TCGTCCCGGCGATCCCGATCCGCCGCGAGCAGGACGCTTTTCCTCTCCGGATGCACTGTTAACACCGCATTATGCCGCTCTTGCCGCGATTGATCCGGATATCCGGATTGAACCAGCCTGGAAAGTATCTATTGTCTACGGCATGCCGTGCGCTATTTATCATCAGCTTCCCGCCGCATATTATCTTGCGGCACGTTTTGCGAATGACTTCGAATCCGCCGTGCTGCATGCCGTAAACGGTGGGGGTCAAAACATGTCCCGCGCGATGCTGACTGGCGCCCTGGTTGGTGCACAGGTGGGACTTGAGGGCATTCCCGGACGTTTTCTTGATGGTCTTGAAAATGCAGAGGAATTGCTGGCGCTGGCCAAAAAAATCGGGACGCAGCCTTAACCAGGCTGTTCTTACGATTATGGCAGTAGACGCAGGCGCCGACTCCGTGCACAATGACGCAATTGATGGGCAGCGCAGCGCAACGCATCGCCGGGATTTCGTATTTTATGAATCTTAAGTAATTTATTATAGCTTTCCTGTTTTATACGCGAGTTTCTGGTTATTGCTGGCTGAAACTATTTTAACCATTTTTATGGCGGGCCTCCCCGCATTGCATAGTAGTGAACCTGGTCAGGTCCGGAAGGAAGCAGCCACAGCTATTTTCTGCAAGTGCCGGGGGTCAGGCTCGCCACCCTTTTTATTTGGATCGGTGGTCAAGGCGGAACCGGCATCAGCAATGCCGGTTCCGCTCTACCTCTAGCCCGAATGCTTCATAAATTGACGCGCGCCCTTGCTGGTCTTTTGTTTCGTATGGAAATTTTGTTCAGTCGGGTGTATGAATAACTACACCACTCCTTCACAAAATCTCCCTACAAAACAAAATCCTGTGCAATCATCACGCGAATTTATGAAACATCCGGGCTAGGTTGTCCGCAGAACGAATTCAAGTTCTCAGCCAGTCTACAATAATCTTCCCTATCTCCTTTCAGCCATCACTTCCTCAATATCGTGTCGCAGACTCAAGTCCTTGCCCGCAAATGGCGCCCCAGGAGCTTTTCCGAGCTGACCGGACAGGATCATGTGGTCAGGGCGCTTACCAACGCGCTTGAACAAAAAAGGCTGCACCATGCCTACCTGTTTACCGGCACACGCGGTATCGGCAAAACCACTATCGCCCGCATTCTGGCAAAGGCGCTCAATTGCCAGACGGGAATTACGTCCACGCCTTGCGGCATATGTTCCGCCTGTACCGAAATTGACAGCGGGCGTTTCGTCGATTTGATCGAGATGGACGCTGCTTCCAATACGCAGGTGGACAAGATGCGCGAACTGCTGGAAAACGCGCTCTATGCTCCCACCAGCGCCCGTTACAAGATTTACATCATTGATGAAGTACACATGCTCTCCAAATCGGCTTTCAATGCCATGCTGAAAACCCTGGAAGAGCCGCCGGAGCATGTCAAGTTTATACTCGCCACGACCGATCCTCAGAAAATTCCTGTCACGGTTCTATCGCGCTGCCTGCAATTCAACCTGAAGCAGATCCCGCTACCACTCATCGCCGCGCACCTCAAGCATGTGCTTGAGCAGGAAGAGATAAGCTGTGACGTGACATCGTTACAATTGCTGGCGCGGTCGGCCCAGGGCAGTATGCGCGATGCCTTGAGTATCCTGGATCAGGCGATTGCCTTTGGCGAAGGGAAGATCGAGGAAGCCGGGGTGCGAGACATGCTGGGCGCTATCGATCAGGGCTATCTCTATGACTTGCTGGATACCCTGTCGCAAAAAGATGGCGCGCGGATGCTGGCGGTAGCGGATGCGATGGAAACCCGTAGTCTGTCGTTCGACGCGGCTTTGCAGGATCTGGCGACATTACTGCATCGTCTTGCTCTGGCGCAAATCGTGCCGGCGGCTATCGGCGAAGATACCCCGGAGCGTGAGCGGATTTTCGCGTTGGCGAAGACGTTCACACCGGAAGACATTCAGCTATTTTATCAGATCGTCATACATGGCCGCTCCGATCTGGCTCAGGCACCGGACGAGTATGCGGGTTTTACCATGACGCTGATGCGGCTGCTGGCTTTCATGCCGGAGGACATGCCAAAGATTACAGGGCCAAGGCATGATAAAGAGATAAAGCGGCCTTTGCCCGCGGTCTCGAAGATTGCGGAAACAGTGGAAACAGCAGAAACAATAAAAGTATCTGACGCGGCAGAAACAGCAAAAGAGGCAAAAACGGCCGAGACAGCAACGGCTAGACCTGCCCCAGTCGTAAGTTTATTCGGCAGCGATTGGACAGCGGTGGCAAACCAGTTAAAGTTGAGCGGCATGGCGAAAGAGCTGGCTCAGAACTGCGAGGTCAAAAACGTTTCTCCGAACGAGATTGAATTTTGCGTGCCAGGGACGCATAAGCACCTGCTTCAGAAAACCTACCAGGACAGGATGCAAGCCGCCCTGAGGGAGCATTTAGGTAAGCCGGTTCGGCTCAAGTTTTCGGTTGGGGTCGTTACAGGCATGAGTCCCGCGGAGCTGGAAAATCGTGAAAAGCAGCAGAAGCAGTCGCAGGCTATCGCGGCCATCGAAACAGACCCGTTTGTGCGAGAGCTGGTGGAGAATTTCGACGCAAAACTGATCGTTTCCTCGATCAAACCCATTCAATAGCGGAGGTAAAAAATGATGAAAGGTGGCTTGGGCAATTTTATGAAACAGGCTCAGCAAATGCAGGAGAACATGAAAAATATGCAGGAGAAACTGGCCTCGATCGAAGTCGAAGGCCAATCCGGTGCCGGCATGGTCAAGGTCGTGATGACTTGTCGTTATGACGTCAAGCGCGTGGCTATCGACGACAGCCTGATTGGCGACGATAAGGATATGCTCGAAGATCTGATCGCCGCCGCGGTAAACGACGCGGTGCGGCGGGTGGAATCCACCACGCAGGAAAAAATGGCTGGTTTGACTTCGGGAATGGCTCTGCCGCCAGGGATGAAATTACCGTTTTAATTTGCGGAAGATGAGAGCTAATGGACCGGATATTGGAGTGTGTGTGCCGCTTCGTGAAAAAATAACCGCCATTTTCGTGTTGCAATGCTCCTCCTCCGGCTTTATTTACAATGAAAACACCAACCAGTCTCGAAGATCTGATCGAATCGTTACGTTGCCTGCCCGGCGTTGGCCCCAGGTCGGCGCAACGCATGGCTTATCATCTGCTGCAGCGGGATCATGCCGGCGCGCAACGGCTCGCCAATTCGCTTGCCTATGCACTGGAACATATCAGGCATTGCGAGAAATGCAACAACTTTACTGAAGAAATCATATGCGAGTTGTGCCGTTCTGAACGGCGCGATGCCACATTACTATGCGTGGTGGAAATGCCGGCCGATCTGCTGATGATGGAACAGGCACATTGTTACAAGGGGATGTATTTCGTGCTGATGGGCAGACTCTCACCTTTGGATGGCATCGGCCCCAGGGAAATTCATCTTGATCGGTTGCTGAAGCGGGCCCAGGACGGGTTGGTGCGGGAAATCGTACTCGCCACCAATTTTACCGTGGAAGGCGAGGCGACTGCCCATTACATCGGCGAGCTTCTGCACGACAAGGGAGTGAAGGTTACCCGGATCGCACGCGGATTGCCGGTAGGTGGCGAGCTGGAACACGTGGATAGCGGTACATTGGCGCAGGCGGTGATCGAGCGCAGGGAGATTTAACGGCGGGGCGTGAGCATGCACTTACTTCTATTTTTTTATGAAGCGGGGAGAATTTTTAATGGTTTTAAAGGTGAGTTATAGATGAAAGCAAGGCCGATCAGGCCGATAAAGAAAAAGGGCTCTGCGTCCGCTGGCGCTGATGCCAGCTCCGCGTCCGCATCGGTATCCCTGTTGGTTACGCATAAACTCCACAAGCTGCTGGCCCAGGCAGGACTAGGGTCGAGGCGCGAGATGGAGGAACTGATTGCCGCCGGCGGAGCGACTATTAATGGAAAAGTGGCGGGAATCGGTGATCGGGCTGGGCCTGATGACATTATACGGGTGGGGAAGCGCACCATTCACTTCAAATCCGATGACCGTCTGCCCAGGGTTGTGCTTTACCATAAACCGGAGGGCGAGATTGTCAGTCATGATGATCCCGAGGGCCGGCCGTCAGTATTCGACAAGCTGCCGCAATTGCGATCGTCTAAATGGATATCCATCGGCAGGCTTGACTACAATACCAGCGGGTTACTGATTTTTACGACCGACGGAGAATTGGCCAACCGGCTGATGCATCCGCGGTTCGAAGTCGAGCGCGAATATGCGGTACGGATCATGGGGCGCCTGACTCCGGAAGTGACGGCACTGTTGACCACAGGTGTTGAACTGGAAGATGGCCCGGCGAAATTCGATCACTTGTCGGACCAGGGTGGTGAAGGTTCCAACCACTGGTATCGGGTGATATTGAAGGAAGGCAGGAACCGTGAGGTACGGCGCATGTTTGAAACGGTGGGGATGACGGTCAGCCGTCTGATGCGGGTGCGCTTTGGCCCCATTAATTTGCCGCCGCGCCTGAAACGCGGAAAATGGCTGGAGTTGGATGAGACCGAGACAAGGCGCCTGCTGGCGCTGGTGGCTTAGTTATCCGGCGAGAAAATGCCATGAATTTCGTCATTCCGGGCTTGATCCAGAATCCAGTCAAAATCAACAACGGCGTGCGTTGAACGCCCACTGGATACCGGCTTCCGCAGGTATGAAGTTTGTACTGTTTTGGCCGGATCAAGTGGGTATGCGCTAACCCAAGGTAGCTATTAGGGAAGCTGATCGCGTTTCAGCAGGAACACAAACTCATCCCCCGCACTAGTTTCAAGCCAGGTGAAAGGGGTCTCGTGAAATTCCTGTTCCAACGCATCCCGGTTATGGCCAATTTCGACGATCAGCATGCCCTGGCCCGTTAAATGCTCAACCGCCTCGCGCAGTATTGCCCGTGTCGCGTCCAGGCCGTCTTCGCCGCTTGCTAGGGCAGTGCGCGGTTCATGCCGATACTCTTCGGGAAGCGCCGACATCGATCCAGCGCTGACATAAGGCGGATTGCTGATAATGAGATCGTAGCGGCGTCCCGCCAATCCGGCAAACAAGTCAGATTGCATAAGGCTGACGCTATGCTCCAGGTTGTAATCCGTTACGTTCTTCTGAGCGACTTGCAGCGCCTCATGTGAAATATCCGTGGCATCTATGGCGGCATTTCCAAAAGCGTGCGCAAGCAATACCGCAAGGCATCCCGATCCG
>JBDSSX010000010.1:0-8929 GCA_039928555.1 Nitrosospira sp.
TCGTATATTCTGCCCACCTCCACCTCAGCGGTGATGTCTTCGATGCGTTTTCTTGCCACTTCGCCACCTTCGGCGTTAACACAGGCTATCATAACGGTGCCATCGTCAGCGATATCGATGGTAGTCCCGGTTTCTTCAGTCAGTGCACGGATTACTGCGCCACCCTTGCCAATTACGTCACGGATTTTTTCAGGATTGATTTTAATTTTAATGATACGCGGCGCATGTTCAGAAATATCCTCGCGCGTTGAAGGCAGCGCCTGCTTCATAATTTGAAGAATATGCATGCGCCCTTCCTTGGCCTGTATTAGCGCGGCATGCAGAATATCTTTGGTAATGCCCTGAATCTTGATATCCATCTGCAGCGCGGTGATGCCCTTCTCAGTGCCAGCCACCTTGAAGTCCATGTCGCCCAGGTGATCTTCATCCCCGAGAATATCGGTCAGTACCGCAAACCGGTTGCCCTCTTTAATGAGCCCCATGGCAATACCTGCCACATGCGCTTTTAATGGCACGCCCGCATCCATTAACGCGAGACAGCCGCCGCAGACCGACGCCATGGAACTGGACCCATTCGACTCGGTAATCTCGGATACGACGCGTAGCGAATAACCAAACTCTTCGGCGGAAGGCAGCACCGCGACCAAAGCTCTTTTGGCCAGACGTCCATGCCCGATTTCGCGGCGCTTGGGCGTGCCTACACGGCCAGTTTCGCCGGTGGCGTAGGGCGGCATATTGTAGTGAAGCATGAAGCGCTCGGAGTAATCTCCCTGCAGAGCATCAATTTTTTGTTCGTCCCGCCCTGTACCCAGCGTTGCAATCACCAGCGCCTGGGTTTCCCCGCGAGTAAACAAGGCGGAGCCATGGGTGCGTGGTAACAAGCCGTTACGGATCGTTATGGGACGAACGGTACGTGTATCACGTCCGTCTATACGAGGCTCGCCATCGAGAATCTGGGAACGTACTATTTTTGACTCAAGAGCAAAGCAAGCCTCCTTTACAACTTGCCCATCCGGCCCATCTGCCGTGTCGACACCGACTTCAGCAAAAACTTTTCTCCAGATGTTATCTATAGCCTCGGATCGTGCCTGTTTCTGCCTCAATTGGAATGCGCCACGCAAATCCGTTTCCGCCAGATCAGCAATTTTTTCAGTTAACGCGGTATCCGTTTCCGCCGGTGTCCAATCCCATGCGGTAACCCCCGCCTCGTCGGCCAACTCATTGATGGCGTTGATTGCCGCTTGCATTTGCTGATGACCGTACATGACCGCACCCAGCATGATGTCTTCGGATAGCTCCAATGCTTCAGATTCCACCATCAGCACGGCTTGCTGCGTGCCTGCCACCACCAAATTCAACTGGGTCTGTTTCAGTTCGGTCGTGGTGGGATTCAAGACATACTCACCGTTGATGTAGCCAACCCGGGCGGCGCCAACAGGACCATCGAAGGGGATGCCGGAAAGCACCAGCGCGGCGGAGGCCCCTAAAAGCGCTGGTATGTCCGCGTCCACTTCATTATCGGACGACAGAACCGTGGCCACGATCTGTACTTCATTGTAAAAACTTTCGGGAAATAGCGGGCGGATGGGACGATCAATCAGACGGCAGGTAAGAATTTCTTTTTCGGAGGGGCGGCCCTCACGCTTAAAGAAACTGCCGGGTATTCTACCGGCGGCGTAGCTTCTTTCCTGGTAATCCACCGTCAACGGAAAAAAATCCTGACCCTGCTTGGCATTTTTTGCACCCACCACGGTCACCAGAACTACAGTGTCGTCCATGGTAACCATCACCGCACCGTGCGCTTGTCTTGCTATCTCCCCGGTTTCCAGCGTTAGTTGATGACGCCCGTAGGTAATACTCTTCTTGATTGATTTCAATTAACTACCCTTTTTCAAAAAATCATTCCCGTCCACTTGCGGTCAACCAGCTCCGGCACGGGATGTGTCCTATCGTCTATCGCAAGAGACGAGAATTTTCATGTACTCCGCAGGTTCCCGTAATCAGAGATCGATAGTCTATTTGCGTAAGCCAAGACGCTCGATCAATGTACGATAGCTATCTGCGCTGCTGCGTTTAAGATAATCAAGCAGCTTGCGGCGGCGGCTGACCATACGCAATAATCCGCGGCGGGAGTGATGATCCTTGACGTGCGCTTTGAAATGATTTGCCAGATCATTGATACGAGTGGTCAATAATGCCACTTGCACTTCGGGAGAACCCGTATCTCCAGTGGCACGCTGATACTCGCGCACCACCTGTGCTTTTTGATCGGTTGTGATTGGCATGCGTACTCTCCATTAAATGCCTGATGCGAAAGGCCGTTATTTTACTCTTTAACAGCGCGAATTCTCAAGTAAAATGATGACTTTATTTTATCGCTGATGTAACTTGAATAACCAGCGCGAGTGGATCTTTCTTGATGCAAATCTTCCCTTGATATCAATGCAACCCGCTTGTGCCGCCACGATATAGCCCTGAATTCAATACGCCTACCGGTGCTAACCCGCTGTATGCGTGGAATGAATCGAGGCAAGTCCCATTTCCGTATCCGCGTAGCGTACCACTGTGGACAATGTGGAACACGCGGCACGGGAGTCCACGCCGAGACGCAGTAACGTGCCGAGCGTCACGGATCGTCGCAGCAATAACGGCAACAGGCGCATCAGATCGGGACTGCCGTCGCGGCGTACCGCGCCGAGCAGAATCGAAGGGGGGGAAAACTCTACCGGGTCCGAGATTGCCCGCACCGTCAGGAATGGCAACCCGGCATGGGCAGCAGTCTCCGCCACCGCGCCGCTTTCCATATCCACTGCGCAAGCTCCGGTAGCCTCCGCCAGCTCATGCTTTGCGGTTGCTGAAGTCAGGACCTGCGTACTCGCCGCCAACATGCCCCCGGCGACCCGCAAGCGGGCGGGCAGAAGCTGCCGCAGACGGGCACGCCAGCCCAAATCAATGGGCAATAAGCGGCCGGCGTAAATCGACTCTGGCAACACCAGATCGCCCGGCCGCAGGCTGGAATCCAATGCGCCGGCAAGCCCGAAACTCATCAGGGCGGTGGCCCCGCCTGCTTTGAGGCCTTCCGCCGCTTCGCGAGCCGCCTCCGCACCTATCCCGCAGAGCCATATCGCGGCGCTCTCTCCCAAGCTGATCCTCTTATTAAACGGTAAGCGGAGTGAGGTAACGCAGCGAGCCTCCACCCGCATTGCGGTTACGATACCCACTCCTCTCACGCAGAAGTCTTCCGGGTCAACGCATGAAATCTAGCCAAGGCCCACAGCGGAAAGTAACTCGTGTATCCATGATATTTCAGATAGAAAACGCGTGGGAAACCCGGAGCGGTAAACCAGGGCTCATGCCATAGGCCATCGCTATCCTGCTCATGCAACAGGTATGCTATACCACGGGACACTTCATGGCTATGGCCCTCACCCGCCGCCATCAGACCGAGCAGCGCCCACGCCGTCTGGAAAGATGTGCTCGTCTCGAAATGCCCCGCTTGTTGCGGCTCGGCGTATGAATTGTTACCTTCCCCCCAGCCTCCGTCATCGCGTTGCACGGACTTTAGCCACTGTACCGCGCGGCGAATGGCAAGGTGGCCGGAATCTACACGCACCAACTGAAAAGCTTCCAGTACCGACCAGGTACCGTAAATATAATTGCTTCCCCAGCGCCCGAACCACGCGCCGCTGGGTTCCTGCTCGCGGAACAGGTAGGTCAAACCCCGCTCCACCGCGTCTTTATGCCTGGATTCACCGTGTAACGCCAAGAAACCGGTACAGCGGGCAGTGACGTCGCTGGTGGGTGGGTCAAGCAAGGCACCATGGTCGGCAAACGGAATCTCATTCAGGTAATAATAGGTATTATCGCTATCGAAGGCCGCAAAGCCGCCGTTGCTTGACTGCATGCCGGCGAGCCAATCTGCCGCGCGTACGATGTTTTCGCGATAACGCTGTGGATCCGCCTGATGCAATGCCCATCCAATCGCGGCGGTGTCATCCAGATCCGGGTAATGGGGATTGGCGTACTGAAAAGCCCAGCCACCGCCCGGCAAGCCAGGATGTTCTTCCTGCCAGTCGGCGGGCGCATCGAGTATCTGATTAGGAATCAGCCAGTCAAGCGCTTTGCGAATCGGCTTCTCGTCTATGCCCGCACCTTCCTGTAATGCAAGACTCGTCAATACGGTATCCCATACGGGCGACGTACATGGCTGACACCATACGCGATCTCCTTCGTCCACCAGCAATCCCTTGAGTGCCTTGCGGCACTGCTCTCGATACGGATGTTCGTAGGGGTAGCCCAGCAACGCTAGCGCCTCGCTGGCATTAACAATCGCCGGGAAAATCGCTCCCAGTCCGCACTCGCCGTTAAGGCGCTCCACTGTCCAGCGCTCCGCGCGCCTTAGTGCGATGCGGCGCAGAAAAGGCGGAATAAATGGTTCGAATGGCGAGGCGGCACGCTCGATCAGCAGAAATAGCCGATTCAGCCGGGTGCGCACCGGAAAATAACCCCGTTCGTTTTCCGGGGACACTGTAAACAACTCTTGAATATGGATGTTGCGCGGATTCGCGGCACGCGCCTTCAAGCTGCAAAGAATGGATAGCGGTACCGTAACGGCACGTGACCAGTACGCGATTTTGCTCAAATGGAACGGAAACCAGCGAGGCAACAATATGATCTCGACCGGCACAAATGGAACACCACGCCAGGGAATCTGACCATACATGGCGAGCATTATCCGCGTGAATACGTTTGCCCGTGCCGCGCCGCCATGTTCCAGAATAGCTGTGCGTGCGCGTACCATGTGCGGCGCTTCGGGCGAGTCGCCCACAAGCTTCAGCGCGTAGTAGGCTTTGACTGTACAACTTTGATCGAAATGGCCGCCGTAGTATAACGGCCAGCCACCATGCACGGGATCCTGTTTTTCACGGATGAATCGGGCGAGCCTGACTTCCAGGTCCCTATCCACATCATCCATGAAATGCATCATTAGCACATACTCTGCCGGAATCGAACAGTCCGCCTCCAACGGAAAGCACCAGTGACCATCCTCTTTCTGCAGGGAAAGCATGGTCTTGCGCGCTGCGGTCAATCCATCTTCCAGCGCCGTTGAACTCAGGAATCTATCTTGCGAAGACAATCTGGCGGTACGCTCCAATCTTTTCATTCGTTTTTACCTCTATTACCGTACTACGTGAATCCATTTAAGCATCCATCATCCAGTCCCGATGGTAACCCCTGACGATACGGAAAGCGGGTTTCATGGTCTGGTTTCCCTTGCGGATTAACCATGACCTTGCAACTGCTGGCAACCAGTATTCCAGAGGCCTGTCACATCGCAGAAAACAACTGATGCCAATAACGCTCTATTATACCCGCTTGAAATTAATCTTCAGCGTAATGGCTTGGCTGCGGGTTTATTCTGCACGGAATCGTCGTCAATTGGATCATCATAGACCTCCGGTGGCGGGTCACCGTCATAAATCAAATGCTTACGCTGTTGTAAAAATCCCTCACGTACAAATAGATAGGGATCAAGCGCCGCCTGGTCGCGCACGCGCATGGGACCGGATAATCTCGCCCGCTTGTCAATAATACCCAGAACGGTGACGGGCCCCACAATGGCGGTACTGGCAACGGCACCCGCATAAAATAAAAGATTGCTGAAAACGCTCACGGGAATGCCCGGCGCATCCCGATAACTACTGGGTCCGATCAAAGGAACAAACAGATAAGATCCTGTATTAACACCCCATACGCCAAGGGTTTGCCCGAAGTCTTCGTCATGCTGTACCAAGCCCATGGGTGCCGCCATATCAAAAAGTCCTCCCAGGCCAATGGTCGAATTAACCACGAAACGCAAACTGTCCTGGAATCCCTGGCGTACCTTGCCCTGCAAAAAGGCATTCAGAATAACATTCGGGTATGCAAGATTATCATAGAAATTCCCGATCGAACGTTGCATGGGATTGGGGATATACTTGATATAAACGTCGGCGACCGGCGCCAGAACATTCCGGTCAACCGCATCGGTGAAGTTGTAAAACTTGCGATTGGTTTGCTCGTTGGGATCAATCGGATCCAAGCCTGCGTCGTTCGGACGCATGGTCGCGCAACCGGTAAACAGCACTGCACATACTAACAATAGAATGGTTGCCGGTGTATGCTTCATAATCAGGTAAGGCGTAAACCAACCTTGTTAATCGTTAATCTCCCGGGATTGAAATATTTGAAACGCGGCATAATAATTCAAGGTGCGAAGTATAAACAATAATTGTCAAATTAGCGCATAACTTTCTATAGTTCGCGGATGTGGCGCTCGCCGGAGCGACTCACGCACAGCGATAGGAATGCCTCCCGCCCTCGCGTCAGACTAGAGTCTCGCACTCCGAACGGGAGTGCGCAGTATCGCTGGCAGTATGACGAGTGTACAAATCAAAGTAAAAGTCAGCCCCACGGTAAGCATTATTCCGATACTGGCAGTACCCTGGTGCGATGAAAACATAAGACTCGCGAAATCCACCAAGGCGGTCAGCGCGCTATAAAAAATGGCACGGGCGGTACTGGTGTGAATCAGAACTTCGCTCACCATCTCATTATTCAGACTTCGGTGCACCATGTGCAGACTGCTATCGATACCAAGACCCAGCAACAGTGGCAAGGCGATAATATTGGCGAAGTTGAATGGTACATTCAACAGGATGGTGAATGCGGCCGTGAACAAACTGGACAGCAAAAGCGGGGTTAGCACTAACAGCATGTACTTCACACTGCGCAATATTATCAACAGTGCGACGATAATTCCCAGCAGCGCCAGTAAGAACGCCTGAACGAATGCCTGCACAACGGCTTCGCCTGCCTCAAGACTCACCATGGGCGCCCCGGTGGCGTTTGGCGCCACTTGTTGCACCGCTCGCACAAAACGCCGTAATGCCTCATTGTCGTTGAGATCTTCCGCTGGATAAACTGCCAACCGGTATTCACCTGACTGGCTATGCCAGCGGCTGCCCAACGATGCGGGCAGATCTTGCTCTTTAAATGGAGCAGCTTCCGTACCAGTGTGCAGACTCTGCAAAGCAGCGGGTAACGTTGCAAGCAGATCTTCTTCGACGGCATGCAGCAGTTTGCGTTTTTCGCCTGCGTTGGCCGCATCGAGCTGAACGAACAGCGAAGTCAGAGACACTTTGAGGGTCCGTACGGTCCCGGATGCGGGGTGATCCGAACGCTCGGCCATGAATCGATCTAATGCCGCGGCCAGTTCATCCAGCGCTTTACGCTGCCGCAACGAGGCATCTTCCCCGACGGCACGCACCTTGGTTGAAACCGCAATCGGTCCCATCGTAAGCGCCATTTCGTCGATAAGCCGAAGTTTCTCCTCCTGCTCCACCGGCACGAAATCGAGAATCGTAATCACCTTGTTCACTTCAGGAAGCGCAGCCAGCCGCTGCGTCAAACGTTCCGTTTCCTTGTGATCGTTAGCTAGCACAACCGCGTGCCAAGGTGATTGGTCAGCATCCGCAAGAAGTTCCCGGAAAGTCTGCACCGCTTCTCCGGTCTGGTCTTGCATATTCAGCAGATTGTAGTCAAACCTTACCTGAGGCAACAGGACAATCGCGGCAATTGCCGCTGCTGCTGTAGCGGCATAGGTCAATTTATGCCATTTCAAAGACAGCTCGAGCACCTTGCCGACCGAACCCTTCGTGATGGATGTCGTTGGCGGTCGTTTCGGCAGATAACGCAGCAGGGCAGGCCCCAAGGTAAGGGTAACCAGCAGACTGATCACCATGCCGGTACCGGAGATGATCCCCAACTCCGCTACCCCGCTGTAATCGGTAGGCATGAATGCGTAGAAACCAATAGCATTGGTGATGGTGCACGCAGTCAATGCGGCGCCAGCATCCCCGCCAGATATGTGCGCGGCTTCGGTCGGCGGAAGACCGCTTTCCAGAACCTCGCGATACCGCAGCAGAAAGTGGATTGCAAAATCCGCCCCCAAACCAATATACAATACCGCGAACGCGATGGAAATCAGGTTCAGGTGACCAACCACGGCGGTAGCGAAGGCTGCGGTGAGAATCAGACCCATCGTCAGGCAAAGCAGTACATTGAGTATCAGTCCAGCGGTACGCATCGCGAAATAGAGCACCACCGCCACCATGATAAATGTAATTATCCCGGCGTACTCCATGCCGCGCAGCGAGCTGTTGAGCTCCTCTTCGGCCAGTGCCACCTCGCCTGTAACGCGCAGCCGCACCGGCCCATCCTTCGTTACACCGGTATCTTTTGCCGCGGCGTGCAGCGCGGCGATGGATTGTTCGGCCGGGAACATCAGGGTGTAATCCAGCCTCGGTTTTACGATGATCAGTTCCTGATATCTGCTTTTCTGGGGTTCGCCATGGAACAGGGATTGCCATGACAATACCCTGGGCGAACCTGCGAGCCGCGCATCCAGGGTTCTACTCAACCCGCTTAGTACGGGCTGAAGGTCCAGGCTGCGCCCCTTGCGTAGTTCATCCACCGCGCCAGTGAGTACAGAGACAAAGGCCGGCAGTGTGGGATCTCCCGCAATATGCGCGATTAACGGTTGTGCGGCGGCGAGGCTGTCAGTGATCTGCTCCAGCTCCGCGACACTTTGGTAGAGCAAGCCATTGCGCGCGAAGAAATCATTCACATTGGGGGGATAGACATCATGAAAATTCGTGGTGTCCTCTTTTAAACGCGCCACGAGACGGTCCGCCGCCAGATAAGCCTGCTCGGGTGTGGGCGCGTCCAGCACCACCAGCAAAGTTTCCATGTCTTGCGGAAAAGTTTCATTGTAGTGCTTCATGTTGACACGAAACGGCAGATGCTCGGAGAGCATGTCTGTGGTATCGGTATTCATGCCGAGATTACGCGAAACATAGACGCTGCATGCCACAGCGGTCAGCAACGC
>JBDSSX010000011.1:0-2065 GCA_039928555.1 Nitrosospira sp.
GGCTAAAGGAAATCTCTTTCAGCGGCTTATCAAAAATCGGCTCGCATACGGCACGGATCGCGGTCTCAAAATCGTCAACCCGCGTATCTTTCGGCGCCCACCCCGCCTCGACGTGCGCTTCCGCCACGCGCTTATAGTCACGGCGAAAAAACGCCAGGAAATTTTGTGCCAGATAATTCTTGTCTTCGTCGGTGAGCGTCCCCATTATGCCGAAATCCACCGCGATATAACGGCCGTCGCTGCCAACGAAAATATTGCCGGGATGCATATCGGCATGGAAATAACCGTCACGGAATACCTGGGTAAAAAAGATTTCCACGCCTACACGGGCGAGTCTCGGGATATCCACCCCCTGCTCGCGTAGTGCCGTTACGTGGCTAATCGGCGTGCCTTTTACGCGTTGCATCACCATGACGCCGGAATGGCAGTAGTCCCAATAAACTTCCGGTACCAAAAGCAGGGGAGAATCGAGAAAATTGCGCCGCAACTGACTGCAGTTGGAGGCTTCGCGCATGAGATCGAGCTCGTCTCCCAAGTGCCGGGAAAATTCGGTCACCACTTCGCGCGGTTTTAATCGCTTGCCGTCAGGCCACAGCGCTTCAACCAGCCAGGCGCCGGTTTCCATCAATGCCACATCATGGGCGATTATCGGGGCGATACCGGGACGCAGCACCTTCACCGCGACTTCTGTGCCATCTTGCAGCACCGCCAGATGGACCTGGGCGATTGATGCGCTGGCTACCGGTTCCGCGTCGAATAGCAAGAAGACTTCGTTGACAGGCTTCCCATAGATTTGTTCCAGTGTCGAAAGG
Organism: Nitrosospira sp.; assembly: GCA_039928555.1. GTDB lineage: Bacteria > Pseudomonadota > Gammaproteobacteria > Burkholderiales > Nitrosomonadaceae > Nitrosospira. The sequence goes on from JBDSSX010000011.1 coordinate 813, forward strand.
GCGAGGCTGGAAGGAAACGGTGGAACCTGATCTTGCAGTTTGGCCAACTCGTCGGCAATATCCTGCGGCAGAAGATCGCGGCGGGTGGAAAGCATTTGGCCGAATTTGACAAAAATGGGTCCCAGCGCTTCCAGCGCCAGACGAAGGCGCTCGCCACGCGCCCTATCCAGCCGTCGCCAGAATGTGGTCAGCTTGACAACGGGTCGCAAGAAACGCAGCCGTTCATGGCCCAGAAAAAATTCATCAAGGCCGAAACGAAATGCCACCGCGAGTATTTTGAGAAGACGAAAGAAACGCATTTATTCCGAAAACGTCAGTTCATCCGTAGTTGGAAACCTCTGAGTAAGCGACCTGCGTTTGCCGCAACGCGCTTCAAGAAGTGGTTCCTTAATAATCTTCTCAGGTTTATAGAGGTATTCTGTTACCTGGCGGCCTGTCGGCCGCCAGTGCTTTCAGCCGCTCTTCCAATTGTGCCGCATCGTCCCGCAATTCATTTATTTCATGGATAAGATCATGCATATCGATGGGTTTGGCTAATAGTGGCTGCTCTTCCGTCAGGTACTCCACGAGCGTCTGAGACAGGTTGCGAATGGTTTCGGTATGCCAATGCACCAGACGGTCGCCAGCCTGCACCACGCGATGTGCGACGATATCACCCACTACCCCGCTTAAATCCTGCTCCACGTCCCAATGCAGGTTTTTTCCGATATGGAGAATTTCTTCGGCGAACGCGCTGTCGCCGGAAATCCGGATTTCACGGTAGGCGTCCTCATCATGGGCAAGCAGGCGCGGCAACAAACGGGGAGTAAGGGTGAAGACAGCGTCGTCCAGGGTACCGCTTGATGCGGTGGAGACCTCGCCGCTGGCCTCCACGGTCAGGGCGAGGTTAAGAAAAGGCGGAAGGCGAAAACGCGCAGTCTTGCCTGCGCAGGGTTGCAACCGTTTGCGCGCCCAGCTTTCTCCACGCAGCAAGTGGTTGAGCGGGGCTATCGCGACGGATGCCAGCATGGCCACTAAAATCTAGGAAACTTGTTGAATTCCCGCCAGCAGCCAGACGGATTCAGGGTCCTTAAGGCTCTTCTGCACGTGCCAGATTTCATCAAACGCTTCCGGCGACCTGTCGGGAGCTTCACGTAATTGCCCATTAAAGCGGACACTGGCGATGGCCAAGTCTTTTTCGGTAACGACCTCAAGTAATTCCGCGTTAATAGCCATCACCTCGGTTTTTTGGGGCTCATGGTCGCGCTCATTGA
>JBDSSX010000012.1:0-34344 GCA_039928555.1 Nitrosospira sp.
CAGGGAAACGTTTCTCATTTGGTAACCGAGGAGCAACAACGCATTGCGGCAAAATTCGAATTTTTAGAGATGCCCTAAAGAGCGAAGGCTCAGCAACTATACAGCTTTAACATATACCTGTCCATGCTAAATTGCTTTCATATGGGCATGAAGGTAAAAGGGTTTTTCATTAGAATCATCCTCTCGCACCATTTACGTAAGCGGCGGTAAGTTCGTGGACAGGCGATTCAAAAATTTGCCGGCAATGACCAAATTCGACCAGTCGCCCAGCATGGCCTTTGACCCAAAAAAATGCTGCGTAGTTAGCGATGCGGCGCGCCTGAGCCAGATTATGCGTAACAATGACGATGGTGTAGCGGCCGCGCAATCGGCTGATCAGATCTTCGACGACGCCTGATGCGATCGGATCGAGCGCGCTGCATGGTTCGTCCATCAGCAGAATCTGTGGGCTCAACGCCAGCGCGCGAGCAATGCAAAGGCGTTGCTGCTGACCGCCGGACAGGCTCAGCGCGGAAGCATCCAACCGGTCATGCACTTCGTCCCACAGCCCGACATCCTCTAATACCTGCTCGATAATGGCCCTTGTATCGGCACGCCGCGTAATGCCATGCTCGTGCAAGGGCAGCTCGATGTTACGATGGATAGAGAGTGGAAACGGCGTTGGCTTCTGGAACACCATGCCGATCTGCCGTCGCAACGCCTGCACATTGCGGGCAGGGTCATGAATGTCGCTACCGTCGATGCGAATACGGCCGGCAATCCGGCAGTCTGGAATCAAATCCGTAAGCCGATTGATCGATGACAGAAAACTGGTCTTTCCACAGCCGGAAGGGCCTATCAAGGCGGTAATGCAGCCACGATAAATATCCAGTGTAACGTTCGCCAGCGCAGGCTTGGCACCATAACGAAGGGAAAAATCGTCGACCTGGATCAAGGGCTGCGGGTCGCAACACACCGGACCCGCCTGCATTGGCCCGAGTGTGTAGGCATTGCTGTCCTGACCCATGGGTTGCTCAGACTCTGAGTGCGTTGGAATTGGAGCTCCTGTTGAGTTCATTCTGACACTATTCTTCTGCGCTGCCAGCCGATGGTAAACCACATGGCAACCATATTGATGAGCAGTAGCGCAACGATCAGCACCAGCGCCGACGCGTGCGCAGGGGCATCGCCACCGGAAACATTCATGGATAAATCGAAGATATGTATCGCCAGAGAGCGTCCGGAATCCAGCAATGAACCCGGCATACGGTCGACATAGCCGCTGGTGAACAATAGCGCCGCGGTTTCGGCCATGGCACGTCCGATTCCCAACAGCAGACCCGCGGCCAGTGCCGGCGCGGCGGCTGGCAATAACAACCGGAACAATGTTGTTGCGCGCGACATACCCAACGCGGCAGCGGATAGGCGATACGCATCAGGTACGGCACGTAAACCCGACTCGGCGGTACTGACGAGAATGGGCAACAACATGCAGGCCAGGGTCAGGCCGCCAGACAGGATGGAGAATCCCATGCCCAGATAAATACTGAAAAAGGCATTACCGAACAAGCCAAAAACGATGGAAGGCACACCGGCAAGCACCTGCAAGCTGTAGCGCACCGCGTAGCCGAAACCGCCGCTGGCAGACACATACTCGGCAAGCAGCGCGGCCGTCATCCATCCCAGCGGTAGCGCCGCCATCAGCGCAATCAGCAGGATTAGAGCGGTGGAAACCAGAATCGGTCCGATGCCGCCGGCACGGCCGGCATCCCGCGGTGAATCAACAAGAAAATCCCAGGAAAGATGCGCCCAGCCGCCGCGCACAAGATCACTGACTATCCACACAAACGCGGCACAGACCAGGAATGCGACGAAGCAGATGGTCAGTTGCGCGAAACGATCCCGATGGGCGTGTATTAATTTCACGGAAACTGTTTCAGACATGACGAGTTCTCCCCAGCCACCCGGCCACGCCTGAAAGTACCATTACCAGCAGCATTAGCGTCAAGCCCGATACAAACAGGGCAGCGCGATGATCATTCATGGCGTAGGCCATCTCCAGCACAATGTTGGCCGCAAGCGTGCGCACCGGGTCGAACAGGCTATCGGCATGCCGCACTACATTGCCGGTAACCATCAGCACGGCCATGGTTTCACCGATGGCGCGACCGGTTGCGAGCATGATGCCGGCCACAATACCCGTTTTTGACGCCGGCAGGGCAACGCCATGAATCATGCCCCAGCGTGACATGCCCAGCGCCGCCGCACCGCGCAGATATTCGCCAGGAACGGCCAACAACGCCGCATGCGCGGTTAGCGTGATAGTGGGCAGGATCATCAGCGTCAGAACCAGAATTCCAGCCAGCAGACTGGCTCCCGGCGGATGTAACTGATTAATCAGCGGCACGAGTGTGGTCAGGCCCCAAAAACCGTAAACTACAGAAGGAATACCCGCCAGCAGCTCGATCAATCTCCGGTAAATGCCGGCGGTGCGGGGCGATGCATAATAGGCGATAAACAGCGCCGAGGCGATGCCTAGCGGCGTTGCCAGCAGCAGCGCCCCGCCTGCGGCGTAGAGCGTGCCCGACAGCATTGGCGCCAGGTTGTACTTACTTTCCCCGGGGTTCCATGAGGGATCGGTAAGAAAGCGCTCGACCGATATATGCCGTAGCGCAGGCCAGGACTCGACTGTCACAAATAAGAGAATCAGCAGCACCAGAGCCGCCGCGATGCCAGCTCCACCGCGCAGAAGCCAGAGTACCAACTTATCCACCGGTGCTGGCTCAGCGGACGCTGATGGGGACGAAATACTGTGCTTCGACCAGATCATGTACCTGCTCCGAGCGGGCAAATTCTATGAAATCCCGAATCAATCCTTGTGGTGCTCCCCGCGTTACCAGGTTGAGTGGCCGTGACAGCGGAAAAGTGCCGTTACGTACATTAACCACCGATGCGGCGACGCCATCGAGCGGCAATAGCTTGATTGCCGTGCCGCGGGTTATTTCATATTCGGCCGCACCTATTGAAACGTAGCTGATGGCATTCGGGTTGCCTGCCACCGTCTTTACCCCCTGCGCGTTGTCACCAATGATCACGTGCGGCTTGATATCGCTGTTCTTCAATTTTAAATAGTTCAGAAACAGCTCAAGGGTCGAGCGGCCTTCGGCCTTGTTAACCACGGTTATAGGCGCATCTTGTCCACCCACAGCCTTCCAGTTGACGATGTTGCCGGTATAAATACCGATCATCTGCTGCTGGCTTAGCGCGGTGACTTGGTTGTTCGCGTGCAGGATGATCCCGACGCCATCCCACGCAATAGTATGCGCATGAAGATCATTCTCTTCCGGTTTCAAAGTACGGGATACCATGCCAATGCTGGCAATTCCGTTGCGGGCATCGCTAATGCCACGCGCGGAACCACCGGTCTGCACATCCACTCGCAGGCTGGGGTGCAGTGACTCGAAGCGCCGGGCGATCTCTCCCGCTAACGGGGCGATCGTGCTGGCACCGGTCAAAATCAGTTTTTGTGAAGCGGCATTACCGGACAGGCTCCAGCCAGAGCCCAGTAATAGTGCTATAGCGAACAGCATATATCGCATTATCAATGTCAATGCTGGTTTCATGTTTTTAGCCTCGCCGCCAGGCGTGATATTTTTCCACCCAATCAAGCAGACGATATGGCACGTGCGCGCGCCTCCATTCGCCTGCCGCATATTTATTGGCCTCAGACCATGTCGGGTACGTGTGGATGGTGCCGAGGATCTTGTTGAGGCCGAGACCATGCTTCATCGCCAGCACAAACTCCGCCAGCAGGTCGCTGGCGTGCTCCCCAACTATGGTCACGCCCAAAATACGATCTTTACCTGGCACGCTGAGCACCTTGACGAAACCATGCGCTGCTTCATCGGCAATGGCGCGGTCGAGGCCCTCCAGTCCGTAGCATGTCACTTCATAGGAGATACCACGCTTCCTGGCTTCATTTTCCGATAATCCAGCCCGGGCAACTTCCGGACTGGTAAACGTGGTCCACGGAATCACCGTGTAGTCCACCTTAAAGCGTTTCACGGCGCCAAACAGGGCATTGACCGCCGCATACCAGCCCTGATGTGCCGCAACGTGGGTAAACTGGTATGGTCCCGCCACATCGCCGCAAGCGTAGATATTAGGATAAAGTGTCTGCAACCAGGCATCCGTCTCAAGGGTACGCTTTGGTGAAATTGGAATTCCCAATTCTTCCAGGCCGAAACCTTCGGTCCGGGCTGTCCTCCCCACTGCGCACAACATGGCATCGAATGAAAGCGCTTCTTCGGTTCCGTCTTGGTGGCGCACAATCAAACATTGCTTACCGGATTCGCGTTCACAACGAATAGCCTCGGTTTGAGTCAATACACGCACTCCATCGGCGCGCAGTGCGGCTTCAATCAGCGCAACGGCATCGGCATCCTCTCGCTTCATCAAACCCGTTCTCGCCACTTGCGTGACCTGACAGTCCAGACGTGCAAATGCTTGCGCCAACTCACAGCCAATGGGTCCGCCACCCAGTACAACGAGCCGTTCGGGCCGTTCCGTGAGCGACCAGATGGTGTCTGATGTATAGTAGCGCACCTGTTCCAGCCCAGGAATCGGGGGAATAGTGGGGGAGGCGCCGGTGGCTATGACAATGGCGCAGGTGGTTATAGTCTGTCCGTTGACCTCCACCGTCCAGGGCGAAGTGATGCGCGCATTGCCATGAATGACTTCCACCCCCAGTTTTGTATAGCGCTCCGCCGAATCGTGCGGTTCAACCGTACTTATAATTCGATGCACACGCGCCATCACATCACCGAAATTGTAGTCGACGGTTGCGCTGGCAATGCCAAGATCTTTGGCGTGCCGCGCCTGTCGCAGAAAGCTAGCCGAACGAATCAGTGACTTGGAAGGTATACACCCGAAATTGAGACAGTCGCCCCCCATCTTATAGCCTTCGATCAATGTCACCTTGGCGCGCGTGCTGGCTGCTATGTATGATGTTACCAGGCCCGCTGCACCGGCCCCGATAACCACCAGATTGCGATCGAATCGGCTTGGCCTGGACGACCTGGGCCAATGTCCGCGCACTCTCCTCTCCTTGATACGCTCCAGCCCCCACCGCGTCAGCCATGGGAATACAGCCAGCAGAACAAACGATCCGATTAGCGATGGCGATAAAATGCCGGACAAACTTGTGAGCGTGGCTAACTGGGTCCCGGCGTTGACATAAACCGCGGTACCGGCAAGCATGCCTGACAGGCTGACCCAGAAGAAGGTGCCGGTCCTAATGGCAGTAAGCCCCATTAGTAGATTGATTATGAAAAAAGGAAATACCGGCACCAGACGCAAGGTGAAGAGATAAAATGCGCCATCACGCTCAATGCCGGCATTGATTGCCGCCATGCGGTCACCGAAGCGTTGATGCACAGCATCGCGAAACAGATAGCGCGCCGTCCAGAAAGCCACGGTTGCACCGATACTGGCGGAGATGACTGCCGCCGGAATACCCACCCATAGCCCGAAAATGGCGCCGCCGGCCAGCGTCATCAACGTTGCACCGGGCAGGGAAAGCGAGGTTATGACGATATAAACCGCGACATAGAGGCTAATGACTTGCATTGGCCTCGCCTGAAAGGCTTGTTGCAGCGCATCCCGGCTGTTCTTGAGCATTTCGAGACTGAGGAACCGTTGGAGATCAAATGCGAAGAACAACCCGGCCAATAGCACCAGCACGATGAGCAGCCACCAATGTTTCATCTTGGGCGCCTCAAAAAATCAAAATTCGCGGACAGCAATTCATTTTGCTATTTTCGTTTCACTGCAGGTGACACCATATTTGAAACAGCTGTAGCAGCGGTGGTGTTTCATACTCACGGATATCTGCATAGCTTCTGTCAGCGTTTCACCGAGAATGTAATCCGGATCGTCATCGACAAGGGTGCAAGCATAAACCCGCATCCGGCCTCCACTTTTCACCACCATCTTGCTGAATGTGCACATGAAGGAGCGCCGTATCTGCTCGGTCTGGAAGGCGGTCATACAGTGTTCGGTTATTTGTGGTGGCGTCACGCGCGCGCCAGGCGGGTGAAATTCGGGGAATTCGATACGCGGCAAATCCTCGGGTAAACCGGCAGTGCGAAAAACGCCGGCAAAGCTCGCCGCAATCACATCTGGCGCGACGTCAGGTACGAGTTGGCTCGCCACTGACACATGGAACCCCATGTCATGAAGTCTGCGTAAGCCCTCCAGCGCGCTGGCAAACATACCCTCGCCGCGCCCCGCGTCATGCCGGATGGCATCGGGATAATCCAGACTAACACGGAAACTCAGCGCGTGCGGCCGGCCACGTAATGGTTCCAATTGTTGCAGACGCTTGATTAATGGCTCGGTCGCGTTGGTCAGCACCAGACAAGGCCGATGCATTGATGCGTAGTCGAGGATACCCACTATGTCCTTATTGATGAAAGGTTCGCCCCCGGTGAAGGAAAATTGTTTGACACCGAGATCGAGTGCCTCGTCCACAAACGGTATGGCGTCGTCAAACCGCAACAGTTGCAGACGATCATCTCCCGGTTTCGAGCCTTCGAGACAGAAAGGACAGGCGAGGTTACAGGCGGTACCGGTATGAAACCACAACTCATCCAGGGCCTGCGGCCGGATAAAACCACGCGGTTCGCCGCCTGGAGTACGCCGCCAGTGGTCGGACCGGCCGGACAGTCCGGCGCTGGCGGGAATTACTTTCATCCTAAATCCGGCAGTTGGACGGGGTGGAGTGTGCGGTTTTTGGGGTGCAGGGCAAGGCGCAATAACGCGGAATGGTCATTCCATTCCAAGGAGTTGCAACGCAGCCATGTGCCGCAAAAACCGTGCAATCCACCCTGTAGCGAACTCACCCAAAAGGTGAATGTCGAGTGAGGTGACGAATCATTCCGAGTCATGGCGCTACACTAAAAAATGAGCGGTCAACTGCCGGATTTAGGTTCATGGTTCGCGGCTAACAACACCCGCCTGTCGGATTGTTTATGGCGTCGTTTGCGGTGTCATTATAGGGTAGCCCCATACCGCAGCCGGCGAAAATACCGTAGTGCCGCTCAAAGTTACCGTAGAACTCAAAATGTTCGGCGAACCGGGTGTCGTGCAGCATGCGCCAGGTGTTGCCACAGACCGGGAAATGCTTTCCGGTTTCTATGCGGTGGTGCTTGTCGAGTACAAACAAGTGGGGATGATGCGGTATCGTGCCTCGATAAACCACCGACTGGCCATAGTCTTCGCAGGCTGATTCGAGGTTATCCAGCTTGAATAACCGGTAGGTGGCGGAGTAGAAGCGGATGTTACCGGTGCGCGCCGCCAGTTCCGCGTTGCCAATGGTGATTTTACGGTCATCCACCAGGCGTGGATCGGCAAAACCATGCTCACGGGAAAGCTGTTGGAAATCATTCCAGTAGAGCGCTCCACTGAGACATTCGCCGTATAGCACCGGGTCGCTGGTAAGCGCCTCGGGTACGCGACGGTCGGTATAAACATCGGAAAAATACAGCTCACCGCCTGGCTTGAGGACACGCCAGGCTTCGCGCAACACCGCTGCCTTGTCGGGCGCAAGGTTGATCACGCAATTGGACACGATTACATCCACACTGCTATCCGCCAGCCCGAGCTCGCACAGGCGCTCGATGTAGCCGTGCAAAAAAAGCACATTACCGGCGGCGTGACCAAACGCTTTGCGATGATATTCCTCGTGCCGGCGCGCGACCGTCAGTTGCTCTTCGGTCATATCCACGCCGATTACCCTGCCATGCTCCCCCACCAGTTTGGATATCACATAGACATCACGCCCCGCGCCGCAGCCGAGATCCAGTACGGTCAAATCCTCCAGCAATTCGGGTAGCACCAAACCGCAGCCATAGTAGCGAGTCAACACCTCATTGTGTACCTGCGCCAATATCGCCTTCACATATTCGGGTAAGCCCGCGTCAGTCTTGCAGGCGTTGGTCTGAAGGTCAAGCGAGCTGGTCAGGGTTTCGCCGTAGTATTGTTGGACGGTATCATGCATGGTAGTTGCCTCGTGATGGAAGTCAGGTAATTTTAGAGCGGTAGCGAGCAGCCAGTTGGCCGGGTGTGGCGCCTCGCGCAAAAGCTAGCGCCAGATTGCGGTTTACCCAGGTACGATGCCACCAGCCATCGCGATGCCAGCGGCGCGGATCCACAAAGAGCGGTTCGCGCAAGGGCAGAAAGCGCCCCAGACGACGTAATCCGCGCACCAGAGACACCTCCTCGAACAAGGGCCAGGGTGAATGGCCGCCAGCTTCGGTATAGGCCTGGCGTGTCATGAATAGCCCCTGGTCCCCATAGGGAACGCCAAACCGGCAACGAAATGCGATTGCCGGTTCCAGTAGCAACGCCGGCCACGCGCGAGGGGTGTCGAAACGAAAGCGAAAATAACCGCCCACTGCGCCGCGTTTGATGGCAAGGTTCATTGCCATCACCGGATCGGGCGGCAAGCGGTGGTCAGCGTGTAGAAACCATAGCGCATCACCTTGCGCCAGCGCCGCGCCTGTCAGTAGTTGCCGCCCCCGGCAGGGTTCGCCCGCCAGCCAGCGTGCGCCATATTGATCGCAAACTTTGCGGCACGCTTTGTCGTCAGCGCCATCCACCACCACGGCTTCCAGCGGCCGATGCGGCAGGCTTTGCAGCTGGTTGAGCAGATTGGCCAGTTTCGCCTCGTCGTGGTAGCAGGGGATGATGACACTAAAACTCGACATGGCCCGCTTCTCTCTGCCGGCTCTGTTGGACGAGATCACAAGCCAACGCATGCAACGCACGCCGCGCCGGACGTTGATCCATGCTCAGCGCCGTTGACAATCGAATGAGATCATCCTGTTCGTCTACGTCGAAACTACGCCTAAGGGTGGCGACGGACTGCCCTACCGCACGGCAACAATCGGCGAGCGCTGTACCCAGGCGGGTGGTGCTCCACGGTAAACCACCCAGCACCGGCCACTCATGACGGCTTGCCATCAGCACCACGCCGCCGTCGTCCGCCGGCATCAACACGCTGTTATGAGAAGGCAAGGCTTCGTTGACCGCGGCATAATCTGACGCCATAAGCGCGGGTGCATCACTGCCGATATAAACCAGTTGTTCGAGTCCCATACCGCGTAGTTCACGATCCAGAATGTTCAGCCGTTGTCCCAGGTTACCCGTCGCTTGCGGCCGTATATACACGTTCGGCCGCAACTGCGGTAAAAGCGTATCGGCCCAGGCATGATCCGAGGGATGCGCTGGCGCGATGACCACCGGACCGGCCCAATCACCCGCATCCTCCAGCGCACAGGCGAGGAGTGCTTCGGCGACTCGCGTCGCCGCCTCCCTCCCCAAGCTTGCGGCGAGCCGTTGCTTCGCGATGCCTGACGCCGGTCGCTTGCACACGAGTATCAGAGCAACCTCAGTCACGTCAGTTGCCTGTTGATGAACTTGACGTAGTAAATAAAGCCGTTGATCGACAGCATGTATCGCTCATGAGCCTCCTTACCCATTACATGGGCGTCGTCAGAATCATATGAATTGCCTTAGGATGAGTCGCAGGTCTTGGGATTTCCTACATGATAGACAGCATTTTCCCCTGAAGCACGGAATTTTTTCCTCAGGTCTCGGACCCATGCCAGTATTTCCCAGGGCATATAAGCGCAAAGCAGTGGTCGCCCCCTCGCGCGGTTGAATTGAGGATAACGCTGGCGATCATTTGGGAGACGCTGAATAAATTACCGAGTTCACCAAGGAGCGCGGCGGCGGCCGGTGCTGGCTCCGAAGAAATGGGATGCCGCCGGCAAGAGGGTATCGCCGTTGTACCCGCTTGAAGTATTTGTCTGATCGGCCTTGCTCAGAATTGTAGCGGATGCGCCGCCATGCGACAGCACAAAGGTACCCGCCAGCGGAGATATTGAGGTCGATTGTCAGGCATGGTGCGGCCGCACCATGCAACGCATAACCTCCGGCAACCACATCAATGCCGGACGCCGTACCGTTGAAGAGCTCCATCGCCTTGTTGTTGCCGCCACCCATGGATACAGGGTAATAGGCTATTACTGTCCGTGAATTCGGTGCTGCCGGTACCACTGCTCCAGCATCATTAATACCCAAACCATGGTGCCATGGTAACTTGCATGCTCGTCCAGATGCTGCCCCAGCAGCTTGTCGATAAAATCGGCACGTATAATGCTTCGCGACTTGAGGTCACTTAAACTATCGAAGGCCAAGGCCTGCAACGGTTTATGATGTTGGAGCCACACACCGAAGGGCAGACCGAAACCATGTTTCTGCTTGGCAATGATCTCTTCCGGCAGGAACCCTCGTAGCGCTTCTTTAAAGAAATAACGTAACTTTGTGCCCTTAAGCTTGAGCTGGGGTTCAAGCCGCAAGGAAAAAGCGGTAATCTCATCGCTAATGAGCGGGAAAGCCACGTCCATTCCCGCCAACTCGCAAGCCTTGGCCACTTTAGGCAAATCATTGTCGGCAAGGGTAAACTTGCGATCAAAAGCAAGCATGCGGTTTATTAGGCTGTTAGCGTTGGTTTGATGATAGATTTCGTTCAAAAGGCTGGCGGGATCGCCCACATTGACCGTTGCCAGAAACTCCCGGGTAAAAACTTCTCCATGACCATAGCGCTCCAGGAGATTATAGGTTTCCGTACGTGCCGGCATCGCAATCGATGCCTGTTCTATGTAACTGCGGGCCTTTCGTACCAGAGGCAAGGCAGTTCCGCCGGGTATGCCAAAAACCAGCGGCTCGACCACTCCCTTGCGCATCGCTGAAGGCACTTGTTCATAAAGGGAAAAAAGATGTTGTTTCGCGTAGCGCACATTGCCACCGAATAACTCATCTCCGCCGTCGCCACCCAACATTCTGCTCAGACCATCCTCTTTAGCCATGCGCGCGCAATAGAAAGCAGGTATGGCGGAAGAGTTACCGAAAGGTTGATCGAAAATCGCCGCAACCTGTGGAATAGCGGTCACTATGTCATCGGGAGTGACATAGTATTCTTTATGCCTGGTGGAGAAATGTCTCGCCGCGATACGCGCATATTCCATTTCGTCATAACCTGAGGCATCGAAACCAATGGAGTAGGTCCGGGCTGGCTGGCCACTGACTTCTCCCAATATTCCGGCGATTGTCGAACTGTCAGTCCCACCGCTCAGAAAAGCCCCGACTTTTTCGTCTCCAATCGCGTCCCGCACGCTTGAGCGCAATACACTCAGAAAATCCTGCTTAAGTTCCTGAAATGGACGCTTCTCGTTTTCCAGGAATCGCATTTCCCAGTATTTGCGAGTCTCTACGCACCCCTTCCGGTAAGTCAGATATTCGCCGGGCAGAAGACGCTTTTGTCCCTGATAAATCGTATCGGGACCAGGCACCATGTGAAAATAAATATAGTTATACAGGCCCTGCGGGGAAATCTCGGATCTTGTTTGCGGGTGCAAAATTATGGCATCCGCTGATGAACCAAAAACCAGGCATCCACCCGAAACCTGAAAGGAAAGCGGGTGAATACCCATGCGGTCTATGGCTATAATGGCTTCATTGTCCCTTTCATGCAGGATACAAAGGGAAAATGCTCCTGTCAGACTCTCAAAGACTTTCTCGCCTCTTTCCCTCCAATTGTCAGCCAAGGTTTTTGCCATACCATCGGTGCGCGCAAGCTGGGTTAAACGGGGGTCCTTAAAACCGGCTGGTCCCCATATTGCCACGAGAAGCCCTTCCTTCTGGTAAACCTGCGCGCTATTGCCCGTTGCGGCAACCGCCAGAGCACTGTTCCGTCCGGCCAATGTTCGAGCCTCGCCGCCATCAAAACGAGTAAGCGGCCCAGCCATTCGCTGAACAAGCTGCAAGTTCTCGTTGACTGTGGCGCCGTGGCCTATCCAGCCACACAACCCGCTCAAAATAGCTCCCCGATTTTCGTCAACATTACCGTTCCATTATTTTTCGTTATTGACTACTTGATGCCGCAAGTGGTCACTGCATGCAACATGCATTATCTTCCAGATCAACAATCATTGTTTACTGGTAGGTTAGCAGCCTGCCGGACTTAAAGGAAATCAGCTGCAAAAGCATCTGGCCGGTGCAGATTTCGCCGCTTTTTCGGCCAATAGAACAACTATTGGCCTTCATAATCGTCAAAATTCGTCCTTGCCCAGTCACTTTTTCGCTGTGATTCTTCAAGTCCGACAGGCTGCTAGACCAGCACTTCAACGGGTGCGGGATGGCTGAGGAATGCGGTAGGGCTTGCGGTTAGACCGTAAGCGCCTGATTGAAAGACAACCATCAGGTCCCCAATCTCTGCTCTGGACATTTCCATCTGATCTGCCAATAGATCCAGCGGAGTGCAAAGTGGTCCCACTACCGAAACAATTTCACGTTCATTACCATACAACTTGTTGCCGACAACGACCGGGTAATTTTTACGGATTACCTGTCCGAAATTACCCGAGGCGGCGAGGTGATGATGCAGACCCCCGTCCGTCACCAGGAATACTTGTCCTCTCGACTTCTTTCGCTCCAGCACACGACACACATAGATACCCGCCTCCGCTACCAGATACCGCCCCAGTTCGATTACTATGCGTGCCTCGGGAAGTTGCCGTTTTACTTCGGGTAGCAGACGCTGCAAGTTTTTGCCCACTGCCGCCACATCCAAAGCCTCGTCGCCTGGAAAATAAGGAACACCAAAGCCGCCGCCGATGTTCAGCAGGCGAACTGGACCCGGCGCATGCTGAGCAAGAGAGATGCCGAGCTGGAAGGTTTTTTCATGAGACTCCTGGATGGCCGCCACCTTCAGGTTTTGCGAACCGCTGAAGATGTGAAATCCTTCGAAATCAAGTTCAAGTTTACCAATCCGGGTGAGCATGGCAGGGACACGCTCCGCATCCACGCCAAACTGCTTGGGCCCTCCACCCATTTTCATGCTGGAGGATTTGAGCTCGAAATCAGGGTTGACGCGAACCGCCACTTTCGGACGGATTCCCAGGTGAGCACCCAGACTGGCGATGCGCTCCATCTCCTGCTCGGATTCCATATTCAGGACGATGCCCGCGGCAATCGCGCAGGATAGCTCGTCGTCGCCCTTTCCCGGTCCCGCAAAACTGATCAGACGCGGCGGCATTGGCGTATCAAGCGCAACTCTCATCTCGCCTGCTGATGCCACGTCAATCCCATCCACCAGGCTCGCCATGTGCTGTACGATCGCAGGCATTGGATTCGCCTTCATGGCATAGTGGAGGTGGATCTCAACGGGCAGATGCTGACGCAGAAAAGCAACCCGTTCGGTAATCTGTTGCCGGTCATAAGCATAGAAAGGTGTTCTACCTACCCGTTGCGCCAGACGTGTAAGGGGCATGCCGCCAATCTGGAGACAGTTATCATGAATTGGAAACTGCGTCACTGGAGCATGCTTTGGACGGATATTACTCATGCACCCCCTTCCATAAAAGCATTTTGCAACTCCTGAGCAAGCAGTTTACGGTCTATCTTGCCGTTGGGATTGCGCGGTAAATTACCTTCCCTGGACTCAATCCGGCTGGGGAGCATGAAAGCGGGAAGATGAAGTTTACAGGCAGCCAGCAACGCATCGTGGTCCAATCTCGTATCGTTCCGCGATGTTACGATCAAAACGATGGCCTGGCCCAGCACTGGGTGAGGAATTCCGATGGCGGCAGCTTCCCCCACGAGTTCCGTAGCATAGATCACTTCTTCCACTTCAGTGGGGCTGACACGATAACCCGATGTCTTGATCATTTCATCACGGCGGCCAATGAAATACAGGAAGCCATCTTCATCCATGCGCACCGTGTCTCCCGACCACACCGCCAATTCCTGAATGGTCAGCCCGGACTGGCGGGAAGGGACGGGTTTAAAACGCTCGGCGGTTTTTTCCCGGTCATTCCAGTACCCCATGGAAACAAGGGCTCCTCGATGCACCAGCTCTCCCGGTTCACCGGCCGCACACAGCGAACCATCTTCGCGTAACACCAGCACTTCAGCATTGGGGATGGCCTTACCGATGGAGTCGGGACGCCTATCCACTTCCTCCGGGGGCAGAAAGGTCGAACGGAACGCCTCGGTGAGGCCATACATCAGAAATACCTTGGTACTGGGAAATCTGCTGCGCAGCATATCGAGAGTCGCTCGCGGCATTGCTCCGCCGGAATTTGTAATGTAGCGCAATAAAATGTTCGCTGGCCAATTCAACTGGGCTAATTGAATCCACAAGGGGGGCACTGCGGCGAGACCCGTTATGTGCTCTTTCCCCACGATGTCGATGATATCTCGCGGTAACAGGTAGTTCATCAGAACATTCGTCGCACCAACATGAAAAGTCGTGGTGAGTTGACTCAGCCCGTAGTCAAAACTCAGCGGCAGTACCGATAGAATTCGGTCATCAGGATTATTTTTCAGGTACTGAGCAACACTTGCCGCCCCGGCTACCAGATTGCGGTGGGAAAGGACCACACCCTTTGGCTTGCCGGTACTACCGGAAGTATAAAGAATCGCAGCCATGTCGCTATCGATACTGCTATGCGCCTTGCCACGCTCGCGCGCGGCGAGAGCGTCATCCCAGGATATGACATTCAAGCCGGCGATAACCGGTGCAATCGCCACCGGGTTAACCACCATCACGGTATGCAGATCATGACATTGCGATAGAACCGCGGCAAGCGATCTCACCCGGTCGGCCGAAGTGACCAGGATTCTTACATTACAGTCGCGCAAGATATAGGCCACTTGTTCCGGCTTGAGAAGCGGGTTGACTGGTACGAAAACGCCTCCCGCGGCTGCGGCGCCGAACAGTGCGGTAACCGTTTCCGGACGTTTCTCAAGATAAACCGCAACGCGCTCCCCTTGATCAAGTCCCAAAGCAAGCATCGCTTTCCCAGCTGAGTCGATCTCCTTGGCCAGGGCGGCATAGCCTATCCGCTTGCCTTGATAAACCAGCGCTTCCCTGTCAGAAAAGTGATCCGCGGACCTAAAAATGAGCTTGTGAACAAGATCTGCCATCGAAAAAACCTGTTTATCAAATAGTGATGAGGGACAAATTAATCGGGGAAACTTGCTTACTTTAACCCGTAGCGGCTCATTAGATCATAAATGGTAGGGCGACTGACGCCTAATAATTCCGCCGCCTTCACAACGCTGCCATCCACTCTTGCCAGCGCTTTCATCAAAGCATCACATTCCGCCTTTTCACGGACCTGACGAAGGTTAATGGGTTCCACCGGAGCGATTGAAGCCTGCAACCCGAGATCTTCCGCATTAATCATGGGGCCATCGGCCATGATAACGGCACGCTTGATGCAGTTCTCCATCTCTCGGACATTGCCCGGCCACGGATGGCTTTCAATCGCGGCAAGTGCCTCCTGACTGAAATTCAATGAAGGACGTTTTTCCTGAGCAGAGAATTTATTCTTGAAGTGATGCGCCAGCAATGCGGCGTCTCCCGCTCGCTCACGCAGAGGGGGAATTGTAATTACGATTTCACTCAGGCGATAATAAAGATCCTCGCGAAAGCGCCCTTCCTCTATTAATTTCTTCAGATTCTGGTGCGTTGCACATACGATACGCACGTCCACCG
This sequence comes from Nitrosospira sp., assembly GCA_039928555.1. Lineage (GTDB taxonomy): Bacteria > Pseudomonadota > Gammaproteobacteria > Burkholderiales > Nitrosomonadaceae > Nitrosospira. The sequence goes on from JBDSSX010000012.1 coordinate 15,608, forward strand.
GGATCTCTTTACGGCCGCCAACTCTTTCAATCACTCTCTCCTGCAAGAAGCGCAGAAGTTTTGCCTGGAGCGGCATAGGCAGATCACCCACCTCATCAAGAAAAAAAGTGCCCTCGTTAGCAAGTTCTATCTTACCCAGCGTCTGCTTGGCCGCGCCCGTATAAGCGCCTTTCTCATAGCCGAATAATTCACTTTCCAAGAGTGTTTCGGGAATCGCCGCACAATTGATTGCCATGAAACGTTTCCCTTGTCTGGCGCTCGACTGGTGAAGCGCTCTTGCCAGAATTTCCTTTCCCGTCCCGCTCTCACCCAGCAGGATTGCCGTGGCGTCCGATGGAGCCACTTTCTCCACATTGCGGCATACCTTAATCATCCCCGGGTCGCGGGTGATAATGCCGGTTATGAGTAAATTTGTCTGAGTTTGCAATAATCTTCGATTCTCCTGCTGCAACGCATACAAATAAAAAGCTCTTTCCACCACCAGGCCCAACATCTCCGGATCAAAAGGTTTTTGATGAAAATCGTAAGCTCCCATACCAATCGCCTTTAAGGCATTCCCATGATCCTGATTACCTGTAAGCACAATCAACTTGGTATCCGGCGCGAGCTCAAGTATCTGTTTTAGCGTGGCCAACCCTTCAGAGGCCCCATCCGGGTCGGGAGGAAGACCCAAATCCATTGTGACGACCGCTGGTTCATGCCGTCGAACCAGCGCAAGTGCGCTTTCGCGATCCCCCGCCACCAATACTTCATAGTTATCGAAACTCCAGCGGAGTTGTTTCTGCAAGCCGGGATCATCCTCGATCACCAGCAGACTCTTTTTATCCTGATCCACTTACGTCCCTCACTTGTTCATTTTCGGATTTCATACACATGAACCCAATCTTGTCATAGTTCCAAGAGCACGTATCCGCGGAGAAAGCACGGAATACCATCGCTTTTCCATGATTGATCGGGTCATGGGGAAACTCGCCTTTTGCCATGATGAGAAGTTATTTTTGGTACCCAACTTTAGCTTAAGCACTAACATTCGAACAAAAGTTAACCTTATGTAACGACTTCAACAGCACGGTCGTTTTGATGAAGAGGCAGGATTACACGGAAAACAGTGCCGTCCGATTCACTGCTGACAACCTCGAACTCCCCCCCTAGTTCAGACACATATTCCTTACTTTCAAACACCCCTATACCCATGCCCGCTGACTTGGTTGTTTCGAAAGGCTTGAAAAGCTTCTCACGGATGAACTCTTCACTCATGCCGTGCCCGGTGTCTCTTATTTCAATTATCGCGAAACCTTTTTCTCCTCTTAGTTGAACCCGAACCTGTCCGTCTCGCGGGGTAGCCTCAATTGCGTTCTGTATGAGATGACCTATGACTCGTTCGAGACGCGATGAGTTGGCATATACCGCCAGGCTGGAATCCAGTATTTCAAGAATTGGCTTGGGTTCAGTAACGGATTTACTCTTTGCCGCCTCTTGCAGTAACCCGGCAATGAAAAGAGGGGCCGCTCTCTCCGAAGAATCGCCACTGCTTAATTTCTCTAAAAGGCGCTTCATTTTCTGAACGGATAAATATACCGTTTCGATCATATCCTTTTGAAATTCTGGATTCCTTCTATGTTTCTCGGCATTGGCAAGCAAGAGCGACAACTGGGAAACCAGATTCTTCAAGTCATGCACGACAAAGGTTGACATGCGATTAAAGGATTCAAACTGACGCGCCACCAGCAACGCGTTGGCCGCCTCGTGTTGCGCAAGATAACTTGCCGCCTGGTTACCGGCAACCTTAAGCAGGTCGCTCACTTCCCAATTCAGCTTTACACTACTTCTTGGCTCCGCCAGCACGACAAAGCCAAATAATTTCCGGTGCTGAATCAGCGGCACAACCAGCCATGCTTTGGGAATGGCTTGTAACCATTGAGGCAGTGTGATGGCCGAGTACTTCTCCGGATTAGTCGCATATTCCCGCAACTCGATGACCCATTCCTTATGCTCCAGAAACTTGCAGAATGAACTATCAACGGGCTCAAGCCCGCCCGCCATAGGCATATTCCAATGAGTCACAGGTTCGCAATTGCCGGATTCGCGGTTGATCCACAAACCACCACCAGGACTTTCCACCAATTGGGCCAGGGCCTGGATTACACGTTCACCCAGTGCATGCTCGCCCATCGAAAGCGTACGCGTAAAATGTAGCCATTCTTCCCGATAGTCGTAGTTATAGCTAAAAAAATGCTTGCTGATGGAGACTCTGAGCCAGGAACGCAAGGTACCGGAGAACAGCACGAGCAATAGCAAGACCACAGCGCCAAACAAGAAAGTGACCTGCATGACCGTGCCCCAGCTTCCGCCGAAAAAACGGAGGTAGTAACCGGCTGCGGCCATCGCCAGTAAATATATGGCGGCGCCAAACAGCGCCGCCGAATAGAACAGGATACGACGCGATACCGTGATACCCAACGACCATTGTGGGTTTCGCGCAGCCGACACGGCAATAAGCGGAACAACCAGCGCGTTAACAATGCCACGCGCCGTCCAGATCTCGGGGTTCACATGTTTGAGCAGCAATGCATCGCTGTACAAATAAAAATCATAGGCAAAAATTCCGCCTATTCCGAGGCAGGCGAACTTTATTCCCCATCGTTGTTTTATCGGCGTATTTCTATAAAGCTGTTCCACCAGGATCATGCCAACGATTGCCATTGCCACACTTCCAATAATACTATTACTAAAATCGATGGTTTGATGCGACGGAAGATTAAAGTTTCCGTGAGAGTAGAGAGCCACGGCAAGGCACGCCAGGTAAAGCACCACGATAGTCGCTACGGCCGGTCTAATCCTTGAGATTGGGGAGGACTCCGCTTGCCGATAGGGTCCCAGCAGTGTTATTAGAAATGCAGACCAGCCCGCGTTTCTGAGGATCTCCACGACATCCGTCAGGAGTGAAAGGGGAGAAGTTTGGGTGGTCTGATAAGCAAGCGCTGCTGCCCAAAGAGCGGAAAACAGACACGCGATGGGTAGTACGATACCGTGTAACCGGCCGTGCCAGCGGGTTAACAAGAGTACAGCCAGAAAAAAATACGCCACAGCGGACATTGTGTAACTGGCTGTCGCGATACTGGTCAACATGACGTATTACCGCGTCCGCAAATCATCTCCCGCCCTTGCCGAGCACAACAACTTCGACGGTATCTATCAGAATAATGACATCAAGAAACAAACTGTGGTTCTTCACATAATACAAATCGTACTGAAGCTTTTCGATGGCATCTTCCAACGAGGCGCCATACCCGTAGCGAACTTGAGCCCATCCGGTTATCCCTGGCTTAATGCTGTGCCTTACATTGTAATAAGGAACTTCCGTGCAGAGCTGGTTCACAAAATAAGGTCTTTCCGGACGAGGGCCGACAAAACTCATTTCCCCAGTCAAGACATTGAATATCTGGGGAAGCTCATCAATTCTCAGTTTCCGGATAATCCTGCCCACCCGGGTTGTCCGAGGATCATCCGCTGTCGCCCATTGGGGTTTTCCACCTTTCTCCGCGTCATTTCTCATACTGCGAAACTTTAGAACCATGAAAGTTCTCCCTCCTTTGCCGACTCTCTCCTGCCGGTAAAAAATAGGAGCGCCATCCTCAATAAGAATGCAGAGGGCGGTGACGAGCATTATAGGTAACATGATAGCCAGAAGGATCCCGCTTGCGATCAGGTCGAAAACCCGCTTAATACCCGATCTAAGAAGGCTTTGATCAAACCCTCCGCCAAAAACCAGCCAGCTTGGGTAAAGGGAATTTACTCGAATCTGGCCCTGTTCACGCTCGAAAAACGCGGCTGAATCGGTCACTTTAATCCCGTTCAGCTTGCATTCCAGCAGATCGTGAATAGGAAAGCAGCCGCCACGCCGTTCTTGAATTGCGATGATAATTTCCCCTGCGCCGTATCGATTAACCAGAGACATCAAAGGCTCCATCTTCGGCAAAATGGCGGAGGATGGGACGTGGGGCTCCTCATCCGGCAACGGAATAAAACCAATGATCTTGAGTCCCCCGCGGTGAGGATCTTTTTTAGTCTGGTCGATGAACTCCTTTGCCTTACTGCCGATACCTAGCACGATGGCATATGACTCCAGAATTCCCAGGCTGGACCACTTAAGAAAAGCCGCTCGTGTCAGAAGGATCCCTGACAGAGCAAGAAACATCACCAGCCCTAGTATGCCGCGACCGGAATAAAGGTCAGGCAGCAAATAGAAAATCAAAGTCATGATTCCTAAACCCAGCAGCATCGACGGCATGAGACGGAATAAAGTGTCCTTGATATCCGTTCGGGAATCCAGTTGATACATTCCCATTGCCGCCATGCTCACGATCATGACAAAAGTGAAAGTACCAGCCACTGGAAACAGGGAGGAGAGGGAGAAAGGTAACAATTCAACTGGGCTAAAAAAACGAAGGCCCGCACCCAGATAAAAAGCGGCCATCAGCACAAAAACCTCCGTGCCGATAAGCAAGACTTTAGTACTGGAAATGTAATGATTATAAATACGAAGCAATTTTGGCCCCTCCTGGTGCCTCGTAGACAATAAAGCACCGCTGCCACTACTGGTAGTTCTTATTGCCAAGCCGCAAAATCAAGCGCCACGCGCGTGACCCGCACGCAACCCCATGCACAAGATTCGACTTGGCGTTAGGGTATATATGCCCGATCCAGAATTCCTTGCATCTTGTTGCTGGCACACCCGCCAATCACGCAAGGGCATGATTAATTGATACTTTGTATATATAACCCGAGCGGATTCCGTCCGTCGGAAGAAATTGTTTGACGCACCTGATGCATCGCTTATGCAACCGGGTGGGTTAAACTGTTGCGATGATCATCTGCTTCCCCCATTGTGCACTTTCAAGTATCACGTCAGTTACAACATGCACAACCTCGATTTCGGGATAAATCATTCATATAGATTTCTATATAGAATGATGCGTCAGATCATATAGGCATCATATCAATTTCGCAGGCAAGAACAATTGGACTTTAGTACGCCAATCGAGGATTGAGTAAATTGGCGAATTCCTGAAAATCCTCATCTCCTCCAAAGCCGGATTAAACCCAGATCCGGAAGTTGGACACGGTGGAGTGCGCGGTCTTTGCGGTGCAGGGCAAGACACAATGAGGCGGAATGGTGCGACGCCGCAGCAGGATCCGGTGGGTGCCATGAACGCGGTCGTGGCATCCTCGACGCTACCCGATCCCTGCTTTGCGGGGCTCCTCGTGCAACGCTTCGAGGCGTCCCATTCCAAGGCGTTGCGAACAACACAGCCACATGCCGCGAAAACCGCGCAATCCGCCAGTAGCGAACTCAAAAAGAAATGAAGGGGCAGAAAGTCTTTTTGGATCATAACACTAAACTGACAGATGAGCGGTCAACAGCCGGATTCAGGTTAAAACTATCCAGCAATGATTGGAAATGGACGAAAAAACACAATGCCGGACGGCGGGAAAAAAGAAAGCAGGAACAGCTTGCAATGCGGGCGTTTCAGATACCTGAGGCGGCTAAAAATGGAGGATGGATATCAGTGTCCTATCCTTGTCGTATCGCGGGATGGCATGGAGCCCTTCACAATTAACGCCAGCTTGAGTCGATCAGCAACGTCCAGCTTACGAAAAACCTCGGTCAAATGCGCCTTCACCGTACGCTCGGTAATATCCAGCCGCCGTGCAATTTGTTTGTTGGATTCGCCGTCTCCCACAAGCGTGGCAATTTCATATTCACGCCGCGTAAGATTTGCAAGCAAATCGCTGACAGCTTGCTTGATTTTGTTCTTCTCCTGCGTAATCATCACCAGTTCGTTCAGGAGATGCCAGCTGAGTGTACGCCGAATCCACAATTCACCTTGCTGAACAGCTTCAACCACACCTTTAAGCTGCCCTGGCTCAATATCACCTCTGCAACAGCCTCTTATACCCGTCCTGAATAACCCCCATTCGATCTCATCAGAAATGGCATGACTCAAGATAATCACTTTGGTTTCCGGATTCAGTTTCATCAGCCCCGAAATGCCGTTCGGTCCATCCAGCTTGGGTAAATCATGATCCAGCAGGAGAACTTGCGGCTTTATCCTTACCAATTCGCTCCTGACCGAATCCAGATTGGTTGAACAGAAAACAGGAGCAAGACCACGTACGCCCTGCTCCCAGCGAAACAGGTCATCCTGAGATGGACTCGCTAGCAAGATCAAGTATGTCTCCCTTCAATGTTCATGATTAGTGCAATACCTTGTCCAGGATTTTACCAAGCATTTTGCGTGTCACCCAGATCTCGCCTTGATCAACTACACGCACAGCCTTTAAGAAGTAAAGCGGATCCGCTTCATGGTTCAAACAGCCGCGCGCGCCATTAGCCAGCGCCTGTAGAATCTGCTCGTCCTGGGCCGATTTATCGGTTAATAACACTACAAGTGTCTCGGGACATTCACGCTGCAAGGCTCCTAAGAGGGCGAAATCCCCCTCGGTCGACTGGTCAAAATTGATAAAAAGAATACGGGGGTTGAGCTGACTGATTCTTGCCACCACTTCTTCAACTGATGTCATGCCTGCATGAGACTCAAGTTGATGCTCAGCGGGCGCATCGCTTTCATCCAGTATAATATTTTTAAGCAACTTTATGCCTTGCCCGCCTTGCAGGGATTGTTCCAGTTTTGCGCGTCGTCCCGGATCCGTATCGGCAATTGCCACAGTAACCGTTTGCATGGTTTCTCCTTCCCGCTCATTCATCGTTATCATCGCTATTAAAGGCAGTTAAGCCAATCCCATTTTTTTATGCAGTTAACTTCCAGTTATTCTTGTCCAATCAATAAGACCGTCTTAACGCTTTCGACAATGATATCGTACCTTATACTCGAGATTTTGATAACCGGCGGATCGAGACTACGCCGGTCAGATTAATTATATAAACGCCTTGCGGATTTAAACTCGGATTTTTCATTTATTACTGTTTGCGCTGCAACAATTCAACAATGTAGTTTCCGGGAATAGCATAGGTTATGCCACTTGGATTGCTGAGCGCCGCTTCTTTCTTCCCCTTTACAAATACCATGTTGACAACACCGTATACAAGCCCGGTTGCGGGGTCGTAGAGAGGGCTCCCGCTGCTACCCGGATAGGCGGTGCCATCGAGCTGAAAGACCGCATAAGCGGATTTTTGTAGCTGCCCGATCAATTTTGCATTGAGTTGCCTTGAATTATGCGCGGGTAATACAATTGGCGTAATCGAGGAAACCATGGCGCGATGCGTGACGGGATAAAATCCCAGAATCATACCAATCGGAAATCCCGTGAAAATCAGAGTCTGCCCCTCCCGCACCTTGCTGGCGTCCCCAATCGCCATGGCGGGCAAAGCCGCGCCGCTGATTCTCAGCAAAGCCAGATCATGCTCCTTATCGATGGTAACAATAGTCGCATCTCTGAGTTCCGGCTCTTTTCCCTTGCCGGTAATCACCGTGTATGACTCCTTGTTCACGATGTCCAACACCTCGGGGACAACATGGGCACTCGTAATTACATGTAGGCCATCGTCCAGCACAAAACCGGTGCCCAGGATATTTACCGGTGGCGAACGTGTCCTTTGAACCGTTCCCACCCCAACAATCGACGGCTTGATTTGTTCGATAGTCTTGACAAGGTCACTCGCCCAAAGCGGAGAAACAAACATCAACTCGAAAATTGCAAAACTTTTGATACAGCCAAAGAAGAAGGACTTGAACACACGCCACGCATTCATGGTTTTCTGATGCCCGTTTCCGCGTTCACTGCCATAATTTTCCCGAGTCTATTTTTCCTGGGTGCGAGATCAAGACTACTTGCAACCTTCCATCTTGTAGATGAAATAACCGTCCTTGTTAATCGCATCGGCAACATTATTGGGCGCACTCTGACTGTGGCAAAAACTACATTCTTTGCTGGTCACTGTCGCATCGCCTTCACCGATTGAAGTCAGCCACTGCTTCGCATACTCGACTGCCTTCTTATCGTCCTTTACCGCTGTAAACACATCAAAATGCATAGTGTGGCCATCTTGAGCTTTGACATAAGTGTCATATACATGAATTTCCATAGCGGCTCCTTTAACGGTTACGGGTCTTGGAAAAAATGAGTTTCGCAATAATTCGATTAATTCAACGCATAGACTATCACGGCGGCGAAAAAAGTGGAATGCGGACGCTGCTAACGGGTATCGCGGCATAGCATCCTTTTTCGCTGACGGGGCGGGCCGGATCTCGGCACTGGCCGGGCGCCCGATAGTTCCAACTCATCATACTTGTCACAAAACTGTGACAAAACCGCAATAAAACCGACATTTCTTTGCATTATTCTCGGTTCAGTTTCCATAAACAACCGAGAAGAGAGTGATTAATGAAAGTATCCAAGCTTGCGGTAGCAATCGCCGCCATGTTAGGCGCGGGTGTGTCATCCGCAGCCTTTGCCATCGACCTGTATGTCGATACCAAAACCGAACAGATTTATGCGAAACCAGGGCTTGGCCGGGTTCATATCGGTTCTTTTGTGAGACAAGATGCGCCAGCGAAGACGGCGGACAAGACAGCAGACAAGGTGACGGATAAAACAATGGATATCACCTCGGACAAAACCGAGGCGGCTGAATTAGCCACGGTTCGCAGGGATATAGAATTGAAGGCCAAAATGATGGGGGCACGGCTTACCAGTGATCTTGCGTCACTCGAAGAGCGTGTCAAGGAAGCCGAGAAAGTTCACGTCGTGTTTCAGGAGGGCGCCCCGCATTTTGCCACTAAAGATGGTAACTTTACGTTTGCGATCAATGGCCGAATGCAAGTGGGTTCGCAATATAATTTCATCAACGACGTTTTACCCGCTACGGGCAGCAACCTGCCTAATGAATTGAACAGTGGCGTGACACTTCGCCGTGCCCGTCTTGGCGTTGAAGGTACTTTTTACAAGATATGGGATTACAAATTCGAGTATGACTTCAGCCGGGGTAATGGCACGGTGGAATCCGGAATAACCGACGCTTTTGTACGCCTGAATGTTACCAAGCCATTTTCGGTGAAAGTCGGCTCATTCAAGGAACCTTTCAGCCTGGAGGAAGCAGCCAGTAACCGCTTTCTCACGTTCATCGAACGTCATATGTCGGTTAATTCGTTCGTTGATAATCCCAACACTTACAAAACCGGTATAGGCGCCAACTATGCGGTTCCGCGCTTTCAATTCGGAGTCGCTTTTCAAACGGAGCCTGTGGGCTCCTGGTCCGCCGCTTCCACCACAGTTAATGCCGCCGGTAACAATAGTCGCAACAATGGGGCGGGCGATTCAGGCTGGGAAGGCATCGGCCGGATAACGGGAAGACCGTGGATGGAGGATGAAACCAAATTCTTGCATGTAGGTATTTCGGCGGGGCATACCGCGGTCAATACCCAATACCAGGCTAATGGCACGATCAATGTAGGGCCCAATCAAACCGGCGGAGGTGGCGGAATGGCATTTTTTGCCTTTCCCGGAACGAATGTGGATCGTACCAACGTGCTAAATACCGGCAACCTGAGCATCGGGAACAGGGGTGCACCAGGCTCGCGCCGGATAGAGAGTTACGACCGCTTCGGTGCGGAGAGCTGGCTGGTTCACGGCCCCTTCTCGGCTCAGGCGGAGTATTTGCGAACCAATATAAATGGGCAGGGCTATGACGGCGAACATTTTACCGGCTATTATGGTTTCCTCAGTTACTTTTTAACCGGCGAATCCAAAGCCTACCACGTTAGAAATGGCGCCGCGAATCGATTAAAACCCAAGCAGAATTTTCAATGGAGCGGCTCGGGCTGGGGGGCTTGGGAAATCGCCGGAGGTTATGATTATATTAATCTGAATAGCGGTGTAGTTAGAGGAGGAAAGATGGATATGGTCAGGTTTGGCTTGAACTGGTACCCCCACACGCATGTCAAAATCCAGAACAACATTACCTACGTCTTGAACGTGGATACAAGCGGATCTCCCATCCCTCGTACCGCTGGCTTTAATAGCGCCGACTTGAGCTCCTTCCTGACACAGGTTCAAGTCGACTTTTAAGACAGCAGGACTGGCACATACGAGACTAGCCTAGCCTAACCTGAGCCTGAGGAGATTTCCGACCGATGCCCGGAAATCTCCTCAAAATCAAAGGAATCTCTATCTAAGCGAAAATTCCACGCGGCTACCGGATTTCTTGCCGCCGGCTTCAGCCTCGACTTTGGGCTCTAGTACAAACACGCGCTCACTGGGCACACCACCCTGCTCGACCAGCCAAGCCTGTGCGGCCACGGCACGACGCTCGGCAAGGTCTCGCATTTCGCTGTCACCGGCATTGATGTTGGCCAGCATCAATTGCTCCATTTCCGGCACCGGCAGGCTTTTCGTTAGACCCACCACATTTTTTGGTTTAGCGAATTTCTCATCTTTGTAGGCAAGTGTCAGATATTTTGCATATTCCCCAGGTTTCAGCTCGATATCTTCCAGCGAGCCACTCGCCTCACCTTTTTTTACATTTTCCGACAGCTTTTGGGCCTTGACCTTGCGCTCAAGTATCGTGCGCTTCAGCGCCTCGGGATCATGCTCCGGATCAACCCTGCCCGTAATCTCGAGCTTGAGCGCCGGCCGGTCTGTCAGTGCCTTGGATAAAGCTTGGAGGCGTTTTTCAGCTTCAGGTGTAATTTGCGCCAGGCCGGATGAATAGTCTATCGCCGACATCTCTTCACCATCACCGAGGACTGAACCCAGCAACGCAAAAGGCGCGGTAGCTGCCTTCGTAAGCAGGTTAAGGATCACCTTGATAATAAGTCCGCCAATACTGAATTGCGGGTCGTTGATAGAACCGCTGAGCGGCAGATGGACATCGATTTCACCATGCCTGTTCTTTAGTAACGCCAAAGCAAGATTTATCGGGATCGATAGCGCGTCCGGACTTTCAATTTTTTCGCCCAGAGTCAGTTGGTCAAGAAAAACATTGTTCTCAGCTCTCAGCTCACCTTTCTCGACGTGATAATGAATATCGACCGATAACTTACCCTTCTCGATAGCGTAGCCGACATACTTACCCGAGTAAGGGCTGAAGGTCGGCATATCAATGCCTTTCGCAGTCGCCGTAATGTCGAGGTAGAGCTCGCTGCTTAATGTATCGATCTTGCCGGCAATTTTCAGCGGTGCAGTTTTGTCCACCGCTCCGCGAATATCAATTTCTCCTGGTTTTTTCGGGTCCAGTGGCCCCACGCGCCCGGCAAGACCCGTTAAATTCGCTCGATAATTGGGCTTGATGAATTGATCGTTGAAAATAATATTCCCACCCTGCATCACCACGCGGCCGATACGAACAGGCATGGGTTTGCCTGCCGGCACCGGAGGAGAAATTGTGGCGGTAGGCGCTGGCAATGCGGCGGAAGCGGTTTTCTGATCAACGGCGGATGGAATAGCCGATGCGGTTTTCGCGGGTGGCCCTCCCTCATTGTCTTGCCGGACAATATCCTTGAGATTGAGCTTACCTTCCGGGGAAAGTATGACGGAGGCAAAGAAATCAGCAATCGCGACCGAATTGATGTTGACGCGCATGGGTTCGTTGACAAACTCGATGCCGTTAATGTCAAGACTTCGCCAGCGCATGAGATCCGTTGCGGTTACCTTGTCGAGAACACTAAAGTTGGCAAATCGGGTGTCGCCGTTCAGCGCCACTTTCAAGGGCGACCCGTCCATCTTGACTTTGCCTTGGAAGGATGCCGCGCCACGCGTGAGCAGGGCATTCAGCCAGTCACCGGCCCACCCCTGCAGCGCGACAAGTTCTATGTCTTTGGCATCTACAGCGAGATCAATTGCCAGCGGAGCCCAGGCCAGGGAACCATTTGTTTCAAGACTGCCCTTCTGATTCACCGAGGCTTTTAACGCCAGCTTCAGTGGCTTGGCACCGGTAAGATCAATGTCGCCTACGGTTAAGTCCAGCGGATCGACCACCAGCGGCGCGACTTTTGTCAGCGTACTGTCTTCAAAACGCAGTGCCGCGGCCACCAGCTTCAATGTCCCAAGCCGGGCTGTCCACGGTTTGCCGGCCTCCGCCTTGGCAGGGGTCGCTACCGGTATCGGGGCAGCCTTGCCGGGAGGCAGCGAAAAAAATTTCACCAGATCAAGACGGCCATCGGTTTCGCGGCGCATTGACGCTTTAAACCCATCGAACGTTACCGTGCCGACCACGGCGCTCTGCTGCAGGGAATCGATCGTGGCGTCTTCCACGCTTAGTTTTGGCAGGCTCAGTACCGGCTCTGAATCACTCTTGCGGATCATTGCCGCATCTGCCAGAACCAGTCCGGCCAGCGAGGGCTTCTGGCCATTCAAATTGATCTCGGTCAATTTGACGTCGAGCCGGTCGAATTTTGCAGTATAAGGGACTTCCACCGTCTGGTTTTCGATCTCGAATTTGCGCAGCGCAGCGTTGCCTGTCAGAACCATGCTTGGCGGTTCACCATCAACCTGGGAAAATGTCAGTAGCAGATCACTGTCAAAACGTCCCGAAAGCAGGCTGATACCAACCGGAATCGGTGAATACTCGTCGATCCGGGTCAGATCGATATCATTGAGCTTGAGTTCAAGTGTTGCTTCGCGATTCTTGGTAAAAGGACGCACCTTGCCGTCGAGAGCAAGCGGCGCGCCATTGATACGGGCGCTGAAATGCGGCTCAACCCAGGCTTTCTCATCGCTTTCAAAATTAGCAACGAACGGTACCCCCACACGGATTTCGGAAATTTCCTGATGGCTGTTCTTGACCCGGTCGACGAATTCGAAACGACCGCCTTCAATGGTGATGTTACTCACTGAAAACATCGATTTACCGCCCTCGTCGGGACGTTTCATAAAATCTTCTATCAAGTCCGTGATATTGAAACGTTGCTCGCCCTCACGGACTATACGCACCGCTGGCCCCTTCACCGACAATGAACTGATCACCGGAGCCCGCCGGGCGATGGAGGCGATGCTAAGGTTGGTATACAGTTCGTCGATGGACAATAAGGCTTTACCGGCGTCAACGCCCGCCTCTTTTTCACCCACGCGAAAACCACGTACCGTCAGCTCCAGTGTATAGGGCTGAATATCAATTGACTGTACCGTCACGGGCCGCTGCACGGCCTCTGACAGTAGTGTTTCAAGTTTGGTCTTGGCGTAACCCGGCAGCCACAAATAACCAAGCAGCCCGAAGAGAATAATGATCACGGCCAGGACGCCGAGACCCGTTCTCAAACGTTTGCCGGAAGCGAAGCGACGAAAAAATGAAGTCATGGTCGTGCGGTTTTCTTGTTGGAATGAGTGATTAGGCAGCGTGCAGGGATAGGAACCTCACCCTTTTTGTCCCTTCAACTTTACGCGCAGCGGGAGAATGGGTCAATGACTGCGGAAGGAATCAGATTGAGGAGGAGGACCAGGGCTTGCGATGACGTGGTGGAAGCAGCCTAAAAGTAACTGCGACCAGAAGCGCGAATAGCACATAAACCGTCGTCAGCACCCACTCCGGAACATCGTAGAAGAGAATACGATGCAGCCACCGCTGAATGAAATTACCGCCGGTTTCCGCGCGGCGCAGCGAATCTTCCCATAAGGTAAGCGGACACGCCATACCAATGAGGGATTCGCCAACGACAAACAGGATAGCCGCCAGATGCGCAAGCCGAAATCGAAGATTTCGCACAAAACCCCACCCCATCCACGCGCCGATCCAGATTAATGGCAGACTGCCCACAACGAACACCACAAACACAAAATGAATGATAAGTATGATGTCGGCGAGCGGCATGACGGTCCCCCTGATTTGTCCGGATTAGCCTAAATCCGGCAGTAGCGAACTCACCAAAGAAATGAGGCCCAAGTAACGTAAAAATCTTTCCGGATCATACACCAACCTGAAAAATGAGCGGTGAACCGCCGGATTCAGAATTATTGGCTTTGTACAAAACTTGCCAGAAACTCATCCGCGAGAAATACCATAGGCATGCTTACTCTTCCCGGAATCCCCTTAATCAAAAAATAAAAGAATAAGCATATTCTATTAGGTTATTTCGATTTGCTTTCGCCTGCCGGTATAGTTCCCCGCAAATAAATAGGGACGAAGCACGGTCTATGAAAATTCGCAACCTGGATCTGACACAAAATCCTATCAATCTGGAACATGAGCAACTGGGGCTTCCCCCGGTTGAAGAACCCGTCTCCCATCCTGCGGGAACACACCCGCTTCTCCGCACCGCAATGTGGTTCATCGTTCTGGTATTAATGGCACTGATACTGTTTTTGACGGGCCGCTTTTTTCTTTCCAATAATTGGTTGGGTGGCTGGCAAATTATCGGTGAGACGCTTGGTGGAAGCGTCTTCTGGAGTGCGGTGACGGTTGGATTTCTTGCGCAAGTTGTGGATGGTGCCTTGGGTATGGCGTATGGCGTTACGGCGACCACATTTCTGCTGGCAACAGGCGCCAGTCCGGGGGCGGCGAGCGCCAGCGTTCACATTGCGGAGATATTCACAACCGGAGTTTCGGGCCTCGCCCACGCCAGATTCGGCAATGTGAATAAACAGCTATTTATGCGCTTGCTGGTACCGGGGATTCTGGGTGGGATATTAGGGGCTATTCTGGTGACCCAGATCGACGGCGCCATATTCAAGCCCTATATCTCCGTTTATCTATTACTATTGGGAATATATATCCTCAGCAAAGCATTTCGGCCGCTGCGCCTGCGCACGCATGCCCCAAGGCATGTGGGAAAGCTCGCGTTATTTGGGGGATTCGTCGACGCCGCTGGCGGAGGCGGATGGGGACCTGTAGTAACGTCAACTCTGGTGAGTTCGGGTAACGATCCGCGGACCACCATCGGCTCGGTCAATTTCGCGGAATTCTTCCTGACATTAACGAGCGCAGCGGTCTTTACATTGTTGATGGAAACCGACACGTGGCCCGTCATCGCGGGTCTGGTATTCGGAGGGCTCTTTGCCGCACCGTTCGCGGCGGTGCTATGCAAGAAACTTCACGCACGAACGTTATTAATACTGGTGGGAACATTGATCATCATCACCAGTCTTTACAATCTTTACCGGGCGATTGCTGTGTAGGCAAAGGCAGCTGACCGTAAACATACGATCTTCACAACCGGTCCTTGATTAAAGTAGAATAAATGCCGTTGTTTAAGTCATTCCCGGGTTGAACTTCAAATTTTTTGTGACAGAAGGGCGCTTCTTACTCACTGATACAAGTACTTTGAGTACGCAAGAGCCATAAAGTCGTCTTCACATAATTCCCACATCCACGCGATGTTTTCTTGACATGTATTGTGTTAGTTTTCCAGCATGGATTCATTCTTGGCATTTATTTTTAAGGCGATATATACAGGCGTTGAAAGCAGCATTAGGCGTTGAGGGGGAACGGGAGGTTAAAATTCCCGTCCTTTTAATAAAATTTTTGATATCAAACAATATAGAAGGGGAAAATCAGGTGCTTAATAAAATACGTATTTCAACAGCATTCGTGCTATCAAGCTTGGTACTTTCAAGTCCAGCCACTGCTCAACAGTTTGTGGATGATGTGCAGGATTTTGCAGTATGGGGCAACATCACGGCTACGGGAAATTTTAGCTCTTTCAATCCAAATAACCCCACCTTGGCAAAAGTCAAATGGTGGGCGGAAGGACAGGGACGCTTTGCCGACGATGCATCGAAATTCTCCCAAGCAATCGTACGTCCTGGCTTAGGATATCAACTCACCGATACCATCAGTGTGTGGGTAGGATACGCCTGGACACCGACCACAACTCCCTATGTCAAGAATACGTACGATGAGCACCGCGTCTGGCAACAAGTGCTATGGAGCGATAAATTTTCATGGGGGAGACTTACCGCCCGCAGCCGTCTGGAGGAACGTTTTGTCCCCGACCATATAGGGACAGCGTCCAACCCAGGGGATCCATCGCCTGCAAATTCAACGATGGCCGCACGTTATCGGCAATTGATAAAAGCATCGATCCCACTCTCATTTGCGCCAGGCTTCAGCTACATAATCCAGGATGAAGCTTTCGTGAGCCTTAACGATACTGATTGGGTTCCGCGAAGAGGTTTCGATCAAAACCGGTTCTTTACGGGACTTGGCTATGCCTTCACTAAGCAAATTACAGGCGAGGTGGGCTATATGAATCAATACATTATCCGGAGAGGGGCCAATTATATGGGACATGTTTTGTCAGTTAACCTGCTTATGAATTTTTGAGCATTGCTTTCACCGGAGTTTTCAGAGAGAGAGGAAGTTTATTGTTCCTCTCTCTTTGTACTTATTGAGTAAACTTATAACCCTAGCTTCATCCATTTCCGCCCATGTGAGGCGTGGCTCGCGCAGCTCGTCTGTCGTGGAAAGGCATCCCAATATGACTGGCATCTGAGAATCAAAAAAGGGTACACTTTATGAGTTCATATGTATCCACAGTTCCTGCTTCCATCGAAAAATACAAATAAAAAACCCCCAGTCACCCTGACTCTTCGGGGAGGGGCTCTGTTGATGCTTCTGGTATCACCGAATCTACTTGCCGGGAGCTTACCTGATCCAGGCGGGTACGATCAGTGTCTTCAGGAATCCATGAAAGGAATAACCAGCGATCGCGCTGCCGCCATTGCCATGCGCGCTTGCCGCAAGGAATCGGCGGAGAATAAGGTCACCGAAGCCGACCTCCCCGCCGATGCTTTCAGTAAGTTGGTCACCCATGCCGGCTTTGGTTACGGCGCCTTCAGCGGCAGTATTTACAACGGCGATGGTGATTATACGGTCACCCAGGTTACCGTTCTTATCGCACCCATGGACCCAGCGAAAGGGGCTGAGGCATCTGTGAACGGCAAGGAATATAATATTAGATTAACCGTGCGACCGCTCAGCAAAGATGCACTTTCGATGCCGATCCCGTCGGACAATACGCTGGAATATTCATGGAAGGTAGTGAAGGCACGCGGCTACAAAACCCGATAATTTTGCAGCCGACTTTATCTTTACAGCAGCGGCTTGATCATGGATTCAAGCTTGCTCTGACTAAGACGGCCCAATTTAGTGCCAATGATATTTCCGCCGCGGTCGATAACGACGGTAAACGGTAGCGCCCCTTGACGGTTTCCTGCCGCGCCAGCCAGTTCCATGGCTTTTAAATCGCCCACCAGTACCGGATAATTGATGCCAATTTCCTTACTGAAAGCTGCCGCTCTTTCTTGCTGATCCACAGCAATACCGATAAACACCAATCCCTTATCGCTGAATTTTTCCTGAAGTTCAATGAACTCCGGGATTTCGTCGCGGCACGGCTCGCACCAGGTTGCCCAGAAATTGACCACCATAACGTTACCACGCCACTGCGAGATGGGTTGATTCTTGCCTTGCAGGTCGGGCAAAGTTGCCGCGAAGATTGTCTCGGCCCCGCTATTCGCGACACTCGCCACCATTTCGGATTGGGGATTATTGCTTGGCAACTGTGCACGCAACAATAAACCGGCAGTCACCGCAAGTATTGCGACACCCATGTACATCAGCACCTGTTGTGGTTTCGTCATTTAACCTAAATCCGGTAGTTGAACAGGGTGGAGGGTATGATTTTTGGCGTGGAAGGCAAGGCGCAACGGCGCGGAATGGTATTCCCATCCAAGACGCTGCGAATAACGCAGCCATGTGCCGCAAAAACCATACACTCCACTCCGTAGCGAATTCATCATAAAGGTGAAGGTCAAGTGATGCAAAAAGTCTTTGTTGATCATAGCACCAAGCGGGAAAATGAGTGGGAAATGAGCGGTCACTTGCCGGATTTAGGTTTAATCGTTGCCTCTTGAATAAGCACCATTTCCCAACCAGCGGATCAGAAAATTGATACAAACCTTCGGGTTTCTGATCATCGACCCGAACTACGCGGTAGAAAACTATATTGCTTGAACCGTCCCCCGAAAGCGAGTAAATACGCCCTTCATGAATTAAACAGCGGCAGTTAGGCCGATCGACGGCTAAATCAATACTGCATTGAGTATCGAGAGAAAACTGTCTGTGTCCTGATACCCAATAAGTCTGATGCGTGGAATCTCATGCCCCTGGCGATCGATAAACAGGATACCGGGAGGGCCGAATAGCTTGAAGCGTTTAAGCAGCGCCGCATCGTCGGGTGTTCCGGCGGTAACATCAACCTGCAGCAATACCACATCTTTCAGCCGGGACTGCACCTTCTCATCGGTAAATGTGAAGCGCTCCATTTCCTTGCATGAAATGCACCAGTCGGCGTAAAAGTCCAGCATCACGTATTTGTCCCGCGACTGGAGGATACGCTGTTCAAGCTCCGCTACCGATTTCACGCGCTGAAATGGCAAATGTCCAGTTTGCACTATGCTCTTCTTCGTTCCACCCACATCAACATTCGAAACATTCAATTTTGAGAGAGGTTGCAAAATGTCGCGGCTGCCGGATAAAACACCTACCAGCAGGGCAACACCGGTCAGCAGCGCGATCATGCCCAAGCCTTTCAGAAACTTCCGAAAGCCCGAAGCATCAGGCCGTAGCGGGTCAACGGCATGCAAATAAATGGCTGAGACGATCAATAGCGCCGACCACAATAGCATATGCGCAACCGCCGGAATCACTGGTGATATCAGCCATATGGCCACTCCCAGCAATAATACGCCAAAAAATTGTTTGACTGACTCCATCCAGGGCC
>JBDSSX010000013.1:0-5086 GCA_039928555.1 Nitrosospira sp.
CTATTACCGCAATTCCGGATAATATTCCGCCCTGATCCGGGCAACATAATTTTTCAGATTGTTTTTTGACAAACCATGTTCCTTGAGCGGGGATTCGATCGGGCAACCAAGGGTATTGATCAAAAACCCGAAAGCAGTGGCATCCAGGGTTGTCGGTTGATCGCCCAAGAAATACTTTTTTTCTCCCAGACATGCTGAAAGCGCATCGATATCCAGCATGCCAAGCTCAAAAATTTCTTCAGCTTTGTGCCGGCCTGTGCCATGCCCATGAATCTGTTGATTAATCTTATAACGGTAGATGATCGCCGCGATATCGCGAATGACGGGCGGCAGAACCCCGAATATGGCTTTCTTGTTGACCTGCCAGTTTGCATCGGTGTACTGCCACCGTGAATACATCGTAGCCCAGAATAAATGCTCTTCGATCAAGCGCTGCATTGCCAGCGCCAATGCCGACTCCGCCGGACTCAGTTCTCCATCCAGATCTTTATAGTTGGTTTTAAGGTATCGTATGATGAAACGGGAATCCGCCAGTTTCAGATCGCCGTCTTCGATATACGGCAGCTTACCTTTCGGCGCAAACAATGGCAGCGTTGTTTTAATATCGTACTCAATGCCCGCCATTCTTAGGTATGTTTCTGTTTTTCAACAGAAATGACTTAGATTTGGATTGCCCCAGGTACGTTCGAACTGGTAAAGTATCAACATCAAAAACTCCCTGATTATTTGTGCCCGCATTAACTTGCAATTAACAAGTGATGAAGTTTATCCTAATGCATTGCAAAATGCAAGTAACTCGTGCGAACGCAATGGAGCCAAGTATTGCTCCGGTAGCAGGATATTTCACTCAGTTGGACATAGGCGATAACCAGACCTGAATCAGACAAGCAAAGTCATTGGCGGATTTTGTAACCGTTCTTCAGCATGTGCAGTGTCCCCCACGCTATTGCCAGGAAACACGCCGCCAGAATCCCGAGGCTGAGATAGGGTGAAACGTCGGAGGTGCGGAAGAAGCCATAACGAAATCCGTCAATCACATAAAAGAACGGATTCAGGTGCGACAATCCCTGCCAGAATGGGGGCAATGAGTGAATCGTATAGAATACGCCCGATAAAAACGTAAGCGGCAGGATGATGAAGTTTTGCAACGCAGCAAGTTGCTCAAATTTTTCCGCCCAGATACCCGCAATAATACCTAACGCGCCCAGCAACGCGGTGCCCATCACGGCAAATACGCATACCCATAAAAACGAGTACAGGGGAACCTCAAAAACTCCCAGCGTCACTACGTAGATACCCAGTCCGACTGCCAGACCACGAACTACCGATGCCAGTACGTAGGCCGTGAATATTTCCTGATAAGAAAGTGGCGATAACAGCATGAAGACGTGATTGCCAGAGACCTTCGACTGAATCAGGCTCGATGAGGAGTTAGCAAAAGCGTTTTGCAGCATGGCCATTATCACCAAGCCCGGAATCAGGAAAACCGTATAGGTTACGCCGGGATAGGCGTGTACATGCTCTGATAGCGCATGGGAAAAAATCAGCAGATAAAGCAATGAGGACAATACGGGCGCAAATACGGTCTGGAACCCAATCTTCCAGAATCGTAGCAGTTCCTTATGGAGCAGGGTAAGAAATCCGGTCATGCGGATGCCACTATGGATTCCGGGTTTTCGGTGCTGCCCGTGATCTTCACGAATACTTCTTCCAGGCCTTGCTGCATCACCTGCAAATCGAGGACTTGCGTCTGCGCTACACGCAGTGCCGTCATTACCATTTCAAGCTGGGAGTATTCGCTGATCGCCAGGATGTAATATCCTTCCTCGCAACTACTCACTAGCGGCTGTAATGCCGTCGGCAGCGTATCGGAAGATAATCGAAGCCTCACCAGGGATCCGGAAAGGCTATGGATGAGATTCCGGATGCTGTCGAGGGCGACGATACGACCCTTTTTGAGCATTGCGACGCGGTTGCACAACGCCTCCGCTTCCTCAAGATAATGCGTCGTGAGTACAATGGTGTGGCCATTGCGGTTTAACTGTTTGACGAAATGCCAGAGTCCCTGCCTCATTTCCACATCTACGCCCGCGGTGGGTTCGTCCAGAACGACTACCGGGGGCTTATGCACCAGCGCCTGTGCCACCAGCACGCGCCGCTTCATGCCACCGGATAGCGAACGCATGTTGGTATCGGCCTTGTCGGCAAGGTCAAGGTGATGGATTATCTCGTCGATCCAGTCACCATTCTTCTTCAGGCCGTAATAGCCGGATTGAAATACAAGTGTTTCCCGAACGGTAAAGAACGGGTCAAAGACCAATTCCTGCGGCACCACGCCCAATATGCGACGCGCTTCACGATAATCGGCCATCACATCATGCCCCATTACCCTGACGCTGCCGCTGCTGGCGAGAGTGAGGCCGGCAATGATGTTTATCAACGTAGTCTTGCCTGCTCCGTTGGGTCCGAGCAAAGCGAAGAATTCGCCTGTATCGATTTCTAGATCAATGCCGTCCAAAGCATGCAATGCACCGAAACGCTTGTGCACCTGCCTGACTTCGATTGCCGGAGTCATGGGAAAAGCTCTGTTTCAGAGGAAGGAGCGATAACCGTGCGTCGCTCGGCTACACACTTTTCGAGCGCATCCATCATCATTTCCGCGGAGTTGAAGTCAGTCTGATCGGCGATCTCCTGCATGCAGGTTGGACTGGTAACATTTATTTCGGTGAGATAATCACCAATCACGTCCAGCCCTACCAACATCAAGCCTTCATCGTATAGTACGGGACCCAGCGCTTCAGCGATCTCACGATCACGCCGGGTGAGCGGCTGTGCAACACCGGTTCCACCTGCATTAAGATTGCCGCGTGTTTCGCCCGGCTTGGGAATGCGGGCAAGCGAATAAGGCACAGGTTTTCCGGCGATCAGCAGAATGCGTTTATCACCTTGAGCGATATCGGGAATATACCGCTGAACCATAATTGTGCGCGTGCCATAGTGTGTAAGGGTTTCCAGGATCACGCCGATGTTGTGATCGGCACCGTGAATGCGAAACACGCTGGCTCCTCCCATGCCGTCGAGCGGCTTGAGCACAATGTCGCGGTGTTCGGCCAGAAAATTGCGAATCAGAGATTCCTGCCGGGTCACCAGAGTAGGCGGGGTAAATTGCGGAAACTTGGCTATAGCAAGTTTTTCGTTATGATCGCGTATCGCCCGCGGACTATTGAAGATACGTGTTCCCTGACTTTCCGCCAATTCCAGCAGGTAAGTGGTGTAGACATATTCCATGTTGAATGGCGGGTCCTTGCGCATCAAAACGGCATCGAATTCCTGCAGCGGGATTTCCTCCGGCTCCTTTGTCTGATACCAGCGGTGCGCATCGTCACCCGCTTTGCCAGTTAATTCCAGCGCACGCGCAAACCCCACGGTCCGCGCGCCCTTCCATGCCAAGTCGCCCTGTTGCAAGGTAAACAACTGATAATTGCGGGCTGCCGCTTCACGCATCATGGCAAAGCTCGAGTCCTTGTAAGTCTTGATGGAATCCAGTTGGTCGAGAATGAAGGCAAGTTTCATTGAGTATATGTACTCATCACGTTACCGGGAACGCACTTTAGCGTGTCTATTCCTTCCCAGTTCTTGCGTTGTTTGTATGAGTGCACGCAATTCATCGAGCAGCAGTTTCTATCATGGAATCAGGCATGTTTCGAGGTGGGTGCTGCGAATGGATTTTGCTGGCTGCGGTATCTTGAAAAAAATAGTTGCTCAGGTATTGATCGAAAGGGATTTCATCCGTGGCATCCAGCCGTTGCTGTTGCGCCAGCGATGTTTCGACCTGGAGATCAAAACGCCTCTTTACCGAAGCATCCAATGCACACTTCCTGAAGTCGTGAGTGTATTCATGGGATTTCTGCAACACCAGCTCGGTAATTGACATCTTTTGCGTCCGCATTGCCGACAGAATTCTTGCCGAAGCAGTCAACTCGGGGTGATGAATCACTTCGACCTGTTTGCTTAATGCCTGGGTGTACGGTTTATCGCGATGGCCATTATCCAGAATCTCACAAATCTCCTGCATTTGCCCGCACAGCGTCAGCGCCCATTGCCGCAGCGGAATCTCTTGTCCGTTGTCCAACAGCTTCAGCATCGGATCCCTGCCTCGATTGGCCACCGACAACGCATTCCCGGTAATCTCGTCATGCTGCTTCAAGTCATGGCCCGCATTGGGCTGGAATAAACAGAAAAGACTCAACGCTTCAAGAAAGCGCGTGGTTTCGATCGAAATCCCCGCGGGTTCAAACAGATCGACATCCACGGATCGTATTTCAATATATTGAATTCCCCGGCTTCCCAGTGCCTGAAGCGGTCTCTCATTGGGTCGCGTCGGCTGTTTCGGCCGCACCGAAGTGTAATACTCATTCTCGATTTGCAGGAAATTGGCATTCAGCTGCCGGTACCGGTCGCCCACCTTTGCCCCGATCCTTTCGTATCCGAGATAAGGGATCGTAGTCGCCCTGCTCAAGTCCCGGATGTATTCATCCACGCTGTTAAAGGAAATATGAAACATCGATTGAACGGGATTCAAATAGCCGATCTCGCTCATCCTCAAGGAAGTCGCGTACGGTTTGTAATAGGAGGTTTCATCAAATTTCTTCAATGTATCGGAATGAACAGACTTACGACTATCGATGAAACTTTTACTGACTGCCGGGGACGAACCGAATAAATACAGGATAAGCCAGCCATACCGCTGCAAGTTTCTGATCATTCCCATATACGCCTGCGTCGTGAACGATTGCAGATCGCCAGAATGCTTCATGAAATGCTGGTATTGCGGCCAGAATGGTTCAGGAAGCGAGTAGTTAAAATGGATGCCGGCGATGACTTGCATGCAACGGCCGTAGCGGTAGCTTAAACCCCGCCGGTAGATGTGCTTCATCCTCCCCACATTGGATGCACCATATTCGGCAATAGGAATTGCCGGGTCCCGCAAATCGCCGATAGGCATGCTGGCTGCCAGCAACAGTTCATCATTGATGTTTGCACAGACGTATTGATGCAAGTCCGTCAGAAAACCCAGCATCTGGCT
>JBDSSX010000014.1:0-1811 GCA_039928555.1 Nitrosospira sp.
GGTTCCCACAATCACACATTTACGGGCACCGCCATTAACCTCGCTGTGCAATATATCGATATGATTCTGGCAAGTAAAAACTGATGGAAACCAGAATTGCGGATTGCCCGCTTGGGGCAAAGTGCGAAGAGCTCAAGATGGAAGCGGGAAAGCCTGTGCTATACCGCTGTCCCTGGTACGCGCAGGTTCGCGGGGTTGACATGAATACCGGGGAGGAAACCGGCAATTGGGGCTGCGCCATCGCCTGGATGCCAGCTCTGATGATCAACTCAGCCAATGAATCACGCAAGGGCGTGGCGGCTACCGAGTCATTCCGCAATGAAATGGTGAAACAGGGCGCACAGTCGCAACAAGTATTATTCGTAGCGGCACAACAGGCATTGTTGCAAGGGGAGGGCAAGATATGCGAGTAACGATTATTCGGGGCGACGGCGTTATCGGGGTGGATGGATTATTCAGGCCAGTTGACTTATCCGCACTATCCCCGGAGATTCGGGCGGTGCAGTGGAATGGTGGGAGTGGGCATGTCGAATCTCAAGGGTAAAACCTCAAGGAGCATCCGAATAAACCCCTGATTTTGGAAGCTCGATTATCAAGAAGTACTCAATTATATTCAACCAAGGCCGCATTAGCGGCCTTTTTTTATTGGAGGTTAATCATGACCCAGTTCCAGCGCAACCGTATCAAGGAAGAAATCGAGAGACAAAATGCAGCGGCCGATGCGGGTGCGGACAGATTGCTCGACAAGCTGCGGGCTTCGAAGTGGACAGGCGCGATCCTGCTTGTCACCGCGGTGATCGTGATTGTGGTCCTGTGGAGTTTGTTCTGACATGACGGACCAAGACTCCGATAGCGATCATAAGATGGAGAGGCGGCGCGGCCCATCCACCTCCACACTATCCTTCGGCGGAATTATTGCAATAGCCAGTCTGCTCGCATCGGGTGTGGCGACTTACAACGCGGTGCAGAATGATATCGTCAGTTTGAAACGCGGAGAACTGTATCAGGAGAGAACCAATGAACGCCTGAGCGAGGAGATCAGATCCGTAAGAGCTGAGCAGCGGGAAACAATGAGGGAATTTAACGAAAAACTCGATAGAATTATCGAGCAGTGGCCCCGCGGGAAAAAGCAATGAGATACCTCGCCGGTGTCCTGTTTCTAGCGTCCTGCACCCTGTTAACGCCTGCGCCTATAGACGATCGAGTTGCCGAACAGCCCACCCCCGTGGACAATTCCGTAGCCAATCCTGACGTTAATCCCGAATTATCGGAGAGTAGAACCGAGGCGCGCAAGCAGAAACTCAGGCCAGCGTCGCCATCCATATCCGAAGTTTCCTCCTGTGCGAATCTGGATGCCGGCGATTTAAAGGAAACCATAAAGGCGAAACTTGACTGCATCAAGGAGCACGCCAGATGATCAAGCCGTCTACAACGCAAATCCGCTCCGCAATCGCGGTAATGGTGCTGGCGGCTTCGACCCTTGTCGGGATCGCCGTGCACGAAGATTACAAGAATGAGGCTTATATCCCCGCACCCGGCGATGTGCCCACTATCGGCTTCGGGACTACCGCCGGTGTCAGGATGGGCGACAAGACCACGCCGACGCGTTCGCTGGTGCGATTGCTTGAGGAAGTCGAGGGCGTCTATGCAGCCGGGGTAAAAAAGTGCGTTACCGCGCCGCTCTATCAGCATGAGTACGAAGCCTATGTAAGCCTGGCTTATAACATCGGGGTCGCGGGGTTCTGCCGCAAGGCGTTGCCGGGCAAACCGCCCAATCTGATCGACTTGATCAACGCCGGGGAATATGCGGA
>JBDSSX010000015.1:0-2125 GCA_039928555.1 Nitrosospira sp.
ACGCCACAGAACCGACGGCAATTGCGCCTGTCATCACCAGTGCGAGCGAAGGATCCCATGCTCCCGCGATATCAAGAAATGACAGAACCTTATCAGGGTTTGCCATTCCCGCATGGATCAGCCCCACGCCAAAGATCAGACCCGCCACCAATGCGGTGATGTTGACCATCCTGATTTCCCCCTCGACCCTATGTCTGAAAAACGTGCCGAATGACATAAACAGCGGCAAAGTCCGTTCCCATAAAAGCCAGGGTTGCGATAATGGAACGCGGCGACAGGCGCGAAAGCCCGCAGACACCATGCCCGCTGGTACAACCGGAACCGTAACGTGTACCTATGCCAACAACCAAACCAGCCGTTGCCATCATGGCGTAGCTGCCGTCGATGCGGATGGCCGGCAGGCTTAGAAACAGTTGCCATACCAAAGGTGCCGCGATCAAGCCTGACATAAAAGCAATCCGCCAGCCCATATCGCCCTTCCGCATCTTGAACACCCCTCCCACGATGCCGGAAATCCCCGCAATTCGTCCATTAAAAAGCACCAGTAATGCTATCGCCATACCTATGACCACACCCCCTGTCAGCGCAGACCATGGGGTAAACTGACTCCAGTCGATCAACATTTATCCTTCCCCTCGCCGTAATAGATTCAACGTCCCTTTCCTTTTATAAGCTACCCTCACCCTACTACCAGCACGTCGCAACCCGCATCCTGAATTACTTGTTCGGTGACGCTGCCAAGCAGCATATCTTCCCACTCTGATTGTCCGTGCTTACCGATGACGATCAGATCGGGTTCGAGCAATTTTGCTCTTTCCTTGATGACGGTGGATACGCGGCCGAATTCCACAATGTGGGACAATGAGCCGCCCGCGGCGCCCCATTCGGAGACAAATTGCCGCATCTCCACACCCTTTTGTGCTTGCATTTCAGCGCGGTAAATTTGAATCTGCTGGTCGCTCACTCCCGCAAAAAGGAGTTTGCCTTCGAATGGCACCTCAAATGCGTGCAGGGCAATAATATGCGCGTGCGGCGCGATATTCATGGCAAATTCCATCGCTCGCCGGGACGACTCGGAGAAATCCACCGGTATCAGTATCTGGCGGTACGGTACCTGCGGTTGCCGTTTGACAATCAACAGCGGGCAGGCCAGCGTGCGCACGACCTTATCGACGGTGGAACCGACAAACAGTTCCTGCATCAAACCCCCGCTGTGAGCCCCCAGCACGACCAGCTCAGCATTTAGAAGCTTGGCGTAGCGGACAATCTCGGTGTGGGGGCGACCGACATTCAATGTTATCGTCGTGACCGGAATCTGGTAACTTTCGGAAAGTCTGTGTTCAATCTCACCCATCTGCTGGCGAGACGATTCCATCAGCCGCTGCTCCGTGTCCAGAAGAGGCTCGGTCAGGTTACGCAGGGATTCCAGTGCCAGACTATCGATGACATGCAGCAGATCCAGCGATTCGCTACCCAGTTCATGCGCCAGCATGGCGGCGCGCGCTTCCGCTTGACTCGCAAACGGGGACATATCGGTCGCGACTACTATCCGTTTTATTGGAAACATAATAGGCTTCCTTTAGTAATGGTTCCGGTATTGATGATGCCGGGCGATTGTACTCAACTTACATAATGCATCATGCCCAGATCTTCATGCTCCAGATTGCGGTAGTGATAAAGACGCGGGCCGATATAATCCTCGAACGGCTTGACGATGTCGATTTCGTCGCCTGGCATGACTAATACCGTGTCTTTCCAGCCACCTTGGCGAAATCCCCACTCTGAGGTTCATAGCGACTCAACCATAGGATATAGCTTTTGCCGTGGAAGTTACTTTTCGCACCCGAGCCGGACTTCCCTATACATTAAGTAAGTTGTCCGCTTACACAGGCTATTATAGTATAGTGAGTTTCGGTTTCGAACTCCTCCATATATGCCCCGCTCTTGTCACGACTATCATCGCCGCACACGGCAATTACTAAAAATCTTGCAACCATTATGATCGAACTGGGTGTCAACATTGATCACGTCGCCACACTGCGCCAGGCGCGGGGCACGACTTATCCAAGCCCTGTGGAAGCGGCAATGGTCGCGGAATCGGCCGGAGCGGATGCGATTACGCTGC
>JBDSSX010000016.1:0-4254 GCA_039928555.1 Nitrosospira sp.
GTTGAAGAAACGAGGATGCCGGGTACAAATGACGAAATAGTGCTTAACGTAAGTCATTCCGGAATGCTTCTGTCTACCGCGTTGATCCGACAGGCATGTTCATTTTTGCGATCCGGTCATTTTTTGCATCACCCCGTATCATGATCCTAAAATCCTGTAGCTGACTCCTTGTTTCCCACCCATTTTTCTGCGAATTTTCCAGATAATGTCATGACCCGCAAATTTTTGAGCTTCACTTTTTAGTGAACTCGCCCCAGCACCGCTTAACTGCCAGGCTCAGCATCATGACTTTGCAAATTTCGCGCGCATTAAAGCTAAGTGTTGCCGCAGGTCTTGCCGTTCTGCTTGGAGGTTGCGCCAATCTCGGTTATTACGCGCAAGCGGTGGATGGCCATCTTGATATCCGGCACCGGACCCGGTCCATCAGTGCGATTATCGCCGATCCCGGCGCTAACGAAGCATTGAAACGCTCCCTCACCACTGTGGTCAAGCTGCGCGAGTTTGCTCTTGGAGAACTTAAACTCCCTGATAATCAGAGTTTTACGACTTACGCTGACATTGGCCGCCCCTACGCGATCTGGAATGTATCCGCCGCCCCGGAGCTATCCCTGGAGCTTGAGAAATGGTGTTTCGTGGCGGCCGGCTGTGTCAGCTACCGCGGTTTTTTCTCCAAAATCGAAGCGGAACGCTTTGCTGAGGAACTCAGAACAAAAGGTTATGACGTAACGGTAGGCGGGGTTCGCGCATACTCCACGCTGGGCTGGTTCAAAGAGCCCATACTCAATACCTTCCTGGGCTATTCTGATACGGAACTCGCCCAGCTGATATTTCACGAGCTTGCCCATCAGGTGGTGTATGTGCGCGATGACAGCACCTTCAATGAATCCTTCGCAACCACGGTCGAACTGGAGGGCATAGGCCGCTGGTTGGACGGTAACGGGACAGATGAACAGCGGGCGGCATTTGACGCGGCACAAAAAAAGAAAGCCGTTTCCACTGAAGTAATGCTGGACTATCGCAAAAGGCTGGAAGCGCTTTTTGCCTCCGGCCTGAGCATCACGGAAAAACGTGCGTCCAAGGCAAGTATTCTTGCCGAGCTACGCGAAAAACTCTCCGGATTGCAGACCACCAAGGCCGGAACCAGAAATTATGACCGATGGCTGGCGCAGCATCTCAATAATGCGTATCTCGCCTCGATCTCTACCTATACACGCCTGGTGCCCGCGTTTCAGGCGCTTCTTGCGCAGCAGAATGGGGATATTGGCCAGTTTTATGAGACGGTAAAAGAAATAAGTAATTTGCCGGAGTCAGAACGGGCTTCGTTACTGCACAAGGCAGAGTCGGGTAGCCAGACTACCGCCAATTCAGCCCCGTAGAACTTCCAGGCCGGTGGAACTTCCTTATGCGCTGGTAACCAATGCAGGGTGAAGAAGCTCTATATCGTGGATATGACGGCCTTGGTGCGGTGGCGAATAAGCACTATAGCTTGAAATAACAGCGGGCTCCAGGTAACCCGTGATTTGTTCAAGATCCGACAGCCTGAGCCCTTGGCGAACAAGATACGTGATATAGCTGTGCCGAATTGCTTCGGCAGTAATTTCCTGGGGATCGGGCAAACCTGAATCCACCGCAGCGCAAACTAAAGCGGCGGAAAGATCGATCCGCAATCCCAAATCATCCGGATTCCACGTAGTGTGGCCGCCAGATTGCTCGAATAATGATTTAAGCGCCCCGCTTAGAGGAATGGTTCTTGGCGTTTTTCCGGTAACGGAGATTGTTGCCGCCTGCGGATCGATCTGATCCGGTTGCAAAGCAGCGGCTTCATCAACACTCAGACCACTGAGTAATAGACCGATCAGCTGCCTTGCCTTAAGATTTGAAGCATTGAGTAAAATTCTCAGTTGATGACTGGAAAGTTCTCTGGACGAAGGGCTCACGAGAGCATTGTTGGTCTTATGGCTTAATGGAATGGGCTCGGCCTGGGGATAATTAACCAGTTCCCGGTCAGCGGAGGGATAATTATGTATCCCGAAAACCGCTATCGGCGATGGTTGCTCTTGCTTCTTATGCGTTAAATACTCGAAAATCCAAACGCTAAAAAGACCCAGCAGTAAAGAGCTCACTATTGCTATCAGGGCATCACGGCCATAATCCGGCCTCACCGGGTTCCTGGATTCGTATGCCCGGCTAATGACCGTTACCTGCGGATATTTTTCCTTTTGCCCGGTTTTGACCTGCACCAACCGCTCCTGCGTTTCACGGTAGAGTTTTTCCAGGCTTTCCAGATCAGTTCTTAATGCGTCATGCTTAGCGAATTTTGTGGTAAAAGTCGATGCCTGATGCTTATGTTCATTCAGTTGAATGCGAATTTCCCTTGCAGTCTGTTGCGCGGCGGCATAAGTTACTTCCGCATCGGCCAATACAACGTCTTTGCCCTCCTGACGCTTACCTTTAATTGTTGTTTCCAGATTTTTGATTTGCTCCGGAACAAATTTAAATTCGGGATGCAAATTTATATACTCACGGGTAAATTTCTTATCCAGATCCGCCAGCTTCTCGCGTAAATCCTGAAGCCGCAGTTCAAGCTGGAGCAAGCTGCCCTTCTCGTCAGCCGGAACAACCGCTTTTCCTCGGGAAATGGCGGATTTTATAGCATCTACATTCGCTCTGGCTTTGACTTCATCTTCACTGGCTTTGTTAAGCGAGTCGGTCAAACCCTTGAGACGGGCTAACGCCTCATTCTCCTCTCGTCCGACAGAGGAAATATCATGGGTTATTCTGAAAGTCTCCAGCCCCGCGCGGGCAGAATCAACTTTATCAGCCAGGCCATTCAGCTCGTCTTCAAGAATACGGGTCGTATCGCTCGTCAGTCGTTTGACTTCTTCATTCCGCGCGTCAAGATAAACATTTATCCACGTGTTGATGAGCATCGGCAAGAACTTCGGATCGGAATCTTCCGCCTGTATTTCAACGAGATTGGTTTCGGAGAGTGGTTCGACATGCAATAGGTCCCATATATCGGATGTTGTGAGATGAAGCAGGGATTTGTCGGCGGCTTTAAGCCGCGACAAGGTTTCCGCGATCAGTTCATGCCCCAGCAGAATCTGTCTTTGAATAGCAACATGCTGAATATCCGGATCGCCGCTTTCCCGGTCAATTGCGGTCATTGCCGAGGTTAACAATGTCGCGCTGCTGCGGTAAATGGCGGGACGGCTATAGTCGTAAACCAAGCCGATGGTGGCGCTGATTAAAAAGACAATACTGAAAATACTGAATCGGCGCGATCGATACCAAGGCTTCCCATTCGTGCCGGCAGACGAATAGAAACCTCGAGGTGCGCGCATATCAGCTCTGTTCTTCATAACCGGGCTAAATCCAGGTCCCTGATATCTTCAATTGCCATACTTGAATTAATGACCATAACCAGCAATCAGTCTGAGATGAGCAGCTTGGCATGGCCTTTTAACCTGCCTGGCAGCTGCCCACTAAGGCCTCAACCAGCGCCAATGCGCGCACCCCTTTGAAAGATAGCACACTGTTGCATGACAGTGCTTGATCTCAGTCAAATGGATCACAGTAGTGAAATGCCATGCCACAAACAAAACTTCTGTGCGCTGGCACACAAACAACGGACATTCATCCAGCCACAATGCACACAAGACCTAAAAAATTTATGTTTCATATTCCTGTAAAAGTTCTGTTTTAAGGTGTCTACCGTAAGATCTTTAATCCCGGATGTTTCATAAATTCGTGTGATGATTGTGCAGGGTATTGTTTTGTAGGGAGATTTTGTGAAAGAGCGGCGTAGTTATTCATACGCCCGACGGAACAAAATTTCCATACGAAACAAAAGACTAGCAAGGGCGCTCGAATTTATGAAACATCCGGGCAATGTACCTGAATTCTAATAGCTTACATCTGCCGGTACTCAGGAAGCCTCTGAATAAACTCCCAGGTTTGACAGCAGGGTGCGCGATGGAGTGTTTATTCAGAGATCCCAAAAGGTTCGTGCCCGTTCTTGCTTTACAGGGCAACTGCGGAATCGAATCCCATGCCATGGCTTTCTTTTTTTGTTTATTCAGGCTTTATTAAGGAATCGAGAAATGAAAAAACATATTGATCAAGATCCATTTGGTATCACATTTACACTGTTTGATTACAGGTCAGCGGCTTTCAGACAAAAAATGCTTAGCCACTACCAGTTAAATGGCCGGAAGCTTGGGACGAATATTGAAAAAATTCCGGGCAATAAAA
>JBDSSX010000017.1:0-1533 GCA_039928555.1 Nitrosospira sp.
TCAGCACCAAAGCAATCACTAGCCAGATGGCCATGTTTTTAATGAGATTGTTCAAGATAGCTCCTTGGCTCGCGCCGTCAAAATCCTTGAGTGTTTCATTCTAAACCCATTTCAGGTTTTATAACAGCGAATAGCATGGATTAGGCCGCCGCGGCCGTCTTGTTCCGGCAAAAACATCTCCCACGGCCACTTACCCAAACTATGAAAATGGTTAACCTCGCTTACCCAACCCTAGCAAATACATTTCACTACTGCGGCCACGGGACGCTTCCGGCTTCCGCGTTACCACCCGGCTGAATGTAGCGCGCATCGCGCTTAAAAATGCCTCAAAACCGGAACCCTGAAACACTTTGACGAGAAAATTGCCGCCAGAGTTCAATTGCTCCGCCGAGAACTCCAGAGCGAGCTCGGCTAAATACATGCTGCGTGCCTGATCACTGACTCCTATGCCGCTTATGTTGGGCGACATATCTGAAATTACAAGATCAGGAGGATATTTCCCCAGATTTTTTTTTAGCTCCGCCAAAACAAATGCGTTACCGAAATCACCCTTGATGAATGTGACGCCTGGCAGTGGCGCCATTTCCAGAAGATCCAGTGCAATCACTTTTCCCTTGCCGCCCAGCTTTTCCGCCGCAACCTGTGACCAGCCACCGGGAGCCGCACCCAGATCCACCACCGTCATGCCTGGCTTGAGCAAGTGATCGCGCTCGGCGATTTCAATCAGCTTGTAGGCGGCACGTGAACGGTAACCTTCTTTTTTCGCCTGCTTGACAAAAAAATCATTCACATGCTCTTTCATCCAGGCTTTGCTGGTTTTGGCGCGTTTCATCGCGTAAAATGACGGTTTCCGAAAAATCTCATGCCAACCCTACCCCCCCTAACCCTTACGCTCGTTCATCGACGCGCCCTCCGGGCGCTTGCCCACACCATCAGTCCGGTTGTCTGGATAGGTGCAGAGGGTTTATCGGAAAACGTTATTCATGAGTTGGATCAAGGACTCAAAAGCCACGAATTGATCAAAATCAGAGTGTTTAGCGATGACCGGGAAATAAGGAACGCACTGCTCGAGGAAATCTGCGGGCGCCTCAAAGCAGCGCCGGTGCAACACATCGGTAAGACATTGGCAATCTACCGCCCCAAATCAGACGAAATTGCAACGCCAGCTACCGCCAAGTTCCGCAAAAAGAAGGAATTACGCCGAACCAAACGCAGCTTTCAAACGTGATATGTTATCGCAACCGATAGGCCCAGTTTATCCAGTTTATCTAGCTTAAACATATTTCACGTCAAGAATCTCATACTCCCGTACCCCGCCCGGCGCAAGGACTTCGGCTATATCCCCCGGATACTTGCCTATGAGGGCACGAGAGATGGGGGAACTGATGGAGATCTTTCCCTCCTTGATATCAGCTTCATCGTCGCCAACAATCTGGTAAGTCACCACGGCATCATTGGCCATGTCTTGTAAATCGATCGTTGCGCCAAATACACAGGCGCCATTGGCATCCAGCAGCGTCGGGTCGATGATTT
>JBDSSX010000018.1:0-10659 GCA_039928555.1 Nitrosospira sp.
ACTCAAAAATACGGTGGGTGTATTCCCAATAATCATCCAGCGACTCCCCCTTGTAGGCAAATACCGGAATGCCTTCCGCTGCGATAGCCGCCGCCGCATGATCCTGGGTGGAGAAAATATTGCACGAGGCCCAGCGCACTTCCGCGCCCAATTTGATCAGGGTCTCGATCAGTACCGCTGTCTGAATAGTCATATGAAGGGAACCGGCAATACGCGCCCCCGCCAAGGGTTTTCCGCCGGCATATTCTTCCCGTAGCGCCATCAGACCGGGCATCTCGGTTTCGGCGATGGCTATTTCCTTGCGTCCCCATCCCGCCAGGGACATGTCGGCGACTTTATAATCGGTAAATTCGCCACTTGTAAGCGGAGAGGCGGGTGTAGAGGTAGATGGACTGAGCACAGCGTTCATGGAACAAATCTCCTGAAAAATGAACGAGCGCCGTTATTGCGATTCTCTCCTGCCGAGCCTCGCGGGACCATGCCCGTTGCAGCGCTCCTCAGCCGGGGAGGGATTGACTGACGTGAACTTACTGCTTATGCCTCAACCGCGACTTCGATTCCCGCATCGGCGCGAAGTCGCGCGGCTTTGTCGGTGGCCTCCCAGGTGAATTCCGGCTCATCCCGTCCAAAATGGCCATAGGCGGCGGTTTTCTGGTAAATTGGGCGTAGCAGATTAAGGGTATGAATAATAGCACGCGGACGCAAATCGAAATGCCGCTCGATCAGCTTGACGATTTTATCGTCGGAAATTTTGCCGGTTCCGTAAGTGTCAACCATTAGTGAAACCGGGCGTGCCACCCCGATAGCATAGGCTATCTGCACTTCGCATCTGCTGGCGATACCCGCGGCAACGATGTTCTTGGCCACATAACGTCCGGCATAGGCTGCGGAACGATCCACCTTGGATGGGTCCTTGCCGGAGAAAGCACCACCGCCATGATGCGCCGTACCACCATAGCTATCTACTATGATCTTGCGGCCGGTCAATCCGCAATCGCCCATCGGTCCGCCTACCACGAAGCGCCCGGTGGGATTGACCAGGTAACGGGTCTCGCTATTCAGCATATTTTTCGGAAGTACTGGTTTAATGATTTCCTCGATTACTGCTTCACTCAGCTCCGCGTGGGAAATATCCGGATTGTGCTGGGTCGATATCACTACCGTTTCAATGCGCTGCGGCTTACCGTTCAAATAGCGCACCGACACCTGTGACTTGGCGTCGGGACGCAGCCACGGCAAACGTCCGTCTTTTCTCAGTTCCGCTTGCCGCTCCATCAAGCGATGGGCATAGTAAATCGGCATCGGCATTAACTGCGGCGTCTCGTCGCATGCATAGCCAAACATCAGGCCCTGGTCACCCGCCCCCTGATCCATTTCCTCTTCCTTGGTGCGATTTACCCCCTGCGCAATATCAGCGGACTGTTTATTGAATGCGGTCAACACCGCACAGGTGTGATAATCGAATCCGATATCGGAGCTGTTGTAACCGATACGCTTGACGGCCGAGCGCGCGACTTGCATATAGTCAACGTTGGCCTCGGTAGTAATTTCACCCGACATAACGATCAGACCCGTGCTGCACAAGGTCTCGCAGGCTACTCGGGCGTTGGCATCCTGGGCCAGGATGGCATCCAGGATTGAGTCGGAAATCTGATCGGCCACCTTGTCGGGATGACCTTCTGACACGGATTCGGAAGTAAAAAGATATTCGCTCATATTGTTCAGCCGCATATAGTTTTAAAAAGGGACTGTAGGATACCAAATTACACGCGTATTAAGAAGATGGACCATAGTACAATCATATCTGTCCTTACAACCGTCTGTTCTTATGTCCGCGCGGAATCGAACTTCTTTCCGCGCCGGTATTTTATGACTGCGTCCGTGCCAAGCCTATGCCACAACAGATATGATCATGTTATGCTCGATTTATCTTTCTTGTCGATCCCTTTCTGCATACCGGCGCGCGACATAACATCTCCCGCTGACTCACGGCGCTCTCAACCCGAGCTTTTAGCGCTGGCATAGCAGTTGATTGATAGGGGTATCTTCCTGTAACAAACTCACGCTGGATAACCTATTCGTTGGCTTTTCTGCTGCACGTTGATGAATCGCCCGAATGAAACCGGTGGCTCATTAATGAAACTTAAGTTTACTAAAATGCATGGGTTGGGCAACGATTTCGTCGTCATTGACGGCATAAATCAATCCCCGTCTCTCACCTCTGAACAGTTACACCTGCTCGCCGACCGCCATTTTGGCGTCGGCTGTGATCAGATTCTGTTGATAGAAGCGGCTGAGGGCGACGCTGATTTTCGCTATCGTATTTTCAATGCCGATGGCGGCGAGGTGGAGCAATGTGGTAACGGCGCGCGCTGTTTCGTTCGCTACGTGCATGACCGGGGGATGACAAGTAAAAATGAAATCCGCGTGGAAACGCTTGGCGGTCTGATCATTCCCAGGTTGGAGGCCAGCGGCGAAGTGACCGTCAATATGGGCGCACCGAAATTTGAACCGCGGGAGATTCCCTTTACCGCCGAGAAGCGCGCACTGACCTATCCACTCGAGATCGACGGCAGGCAGGTGGAAATCAGCGCCGTTTCCATGGGCAACCCTCACGCAGTGCAACAGGTCACGGACGTGAATCATGCTCCGGTATTGACCGAAGGTGTGCTGATCGAGCGTCATCCACGTTTCCCCCGGCGGGTCAACGCCGGATATATGCAGGTGATTGATCGCAGTCATATCCAGTTGCGGGTGTACGAGCGCGGCGCGGGTGAAACGCTCGCTTGCGGCACCGGCGCTTGTGCCGCCGTGGTGGCGGGAATTGAACGCGGGCTACTGGAGTCCAAGGTTAAGGTCAGTTTTCGCAGTGGCGATTTGATTGTCCACTGGGAAGGCGAGGATCAACCGGTCTGGATGACGGGTCCTGCTACTACCGTGTTTGATGGAGAGATCGACTTAGAGAACCTCTGAATAAATCCGCCGGGAGCGCGGGATTTATTCAGAGGTTCTTTAAAATTGAACTGGGGAGAAACATGAAATTCAGCTCGGAAGAAGTCGCCCACTATTTGCGCGACCACCCTCAATTTTTTGAGGAATATGCCAGCATGCTGGCAGACATCCAGGTCCCTCACCTGCACGGCGGTGGAGTCATTTCCATCAGCGAGCGGCAAACCATTGCGCTTCGGGATAAAAACCATATCCTGCAGGACAAATTGGGTGAATTGGTCCGATTTGGCGAGGAAAACGGCGCCATCAATCAGAAAATGCACCGTCTCGCCATCATGCTGCTTACCTTTACGGGTCTGAACGATTTATTACATGGGTTGAATTTTAATCTGCATGAAGATTTTTCCATACCTCATATGGTGCTAAGGTTATGGAACATAACCGCCGAAGACCCGGAGTTTCCGGAATTCACTCAAACTAGCGCTGATATTCACATCGTGGCGGAAAGCCTGTTACATCCTTATTGCGGCCTTCATGTATTGGATGAAATCAAAAATTGGTTCGGGGAAAGCGCGGGTCGCCTGCGCTCGTTTGCGATGGTGCCCCTGCGAGCGGAGCAAACCATTGGTCTGCTGGTAATGGGAAGCGAAGACCCACAGCGCTTTTATCCCGAAATGGGAACCATTTATCTGACGCAGCTTGGCGAGCTTGTAAGCGCCGCATTGGCACGATACAGGCTGGCTGGAAAATGTTAAAAAGCGAAAAAATGAGCACGAATATCCGAAGATGACCGCAACATGACGGCTGACATGACGTCCGGGGATAACCAGGCCGAACTCGCCGCCGCCTATCTTTCCCATCTTGCCAATGAACGGCGTTTATCACCGCTCACTTGCGAAAATTACGCGCGTGATATTGCGGTCTTGCTCCATTTCGCGAGCGAAACATCGCTCGATCAATTGCAAGTTCATCACATTCGCCGGTTTGTCGCCCAGCGCCACGGGAAAGGGTTTTCCGGCAGAAGTCTGGCCAGAATGCTGTCGGCATGGCGTGGCTTCTACCACTACCTGGCGCGGGATCACAGCTATACTTGCAATCCCTGCGCCGGGGTACACGCGCCAAAATCGCCCAGAACCTTGCCCCATACGCTTTCACCCGACGAGGCTGCGAAGCTGCTGGACTTCCCTGTTGACAATGACTTAATGGCATTACGGGACAAAGCCATGTTCGAGTTGTGCTATTCCTCAGGACTACGGCTGGCGGAGCTTACCGGCCTGCAACCCAAGGATTTGAGTTTTTCCGACGGCACGGCGCGCATCACCGGCAAAGGCGGCAAGACCCGCATAGTACCCATGGGTAGCCAGGCTGTACATATCCTGCGCGAATGGATAAAACAGCGCGAGGTGCTGCTCAAACCCGGCGCAACCGCGTTATTCGTGTCGCGATACGGAAGAAACATCAGTCCGCGGTCTATCAGCCAGCGGCTAAAAATTCAGGCAGTGCGGCAAGGAATCAGCGCCAATATCCACCCCCACGTACTGCGGCATTCATTTGCCTCCCACGTGCTGCAGTCCAGTGGCGACTTGCGCGCGGTGCAGGAAATGCTGGGGCACGCCAGTATCAGCACCACGCAGATTTATACCCATCTTGATTTTCAACATTTGGCGAAGGTCTATGATGCGGCGCATCCGCGGGCCAGGAAGAAGGAGAAGAGTTGAACCCGGGGAGGTAGCGCACTACGGACCCTGGATAGTCCATCTAGTCATGACGCCTAACTGAAAAATGAGCGGTCAACCGCCGGATTTAGGTATAATCTTCGTTCTCATTCATCTCGCGCTAACTCATGCTTGAATATCACGGTACCACCATACTTTCAGCGCGACGCGGCACGCAAGTGGCACTTGGGGGCGATGGCCAGGTAACCCTCGGCGCTATCGTGGCCAAGGCCAGCGCCCGCAAGGTGCGCAGACTCTATCATGACAAGATTCTCGCGGGATTTGCAGGTGGCACGGCAGACGCTTTTACCTTGTTCGAGCGATTTGAAGGCAAGCTTGAAAAGCATCAGGGGCACCTCATGCGTTCAGCGGTGGAGTTGGCGAAGGATTGGCGTACTGACCGCATTTTGCGCCGGCTGGAAGCAATGCTGATTGTAGCAGACCCCGAAACCACGCTTATCATCACGGGTTCGGGTGACGTGATTGAGCCGGAGCTCGGGCTTGCCGCGATCGGCAGTGGTGGCTCTTACGCTCATTCCGCGGCGCGCGCGCTCTTGGAGAACACCAGTTTTACGCCCTTGGAAATCGTCAAAAAGTCGCTTACCATCGCGGGCGACTTGTGTATCTATACCAATCAGAACCATACAATCGAGGTTTTGGAGTAGCGTGCAAGCTAAGAACGTAAACGGTAAGACGTAAGTGAAACACAAAGGAAGATACGGTTATCTTTTGCCGAATACCGCCAAGCGAAGCACGCCTCACTCTTTAGGTTTCACATATCCCGCCATTTACTACTGATACCCTGAAACCATGTCCCAACTGACCCCGCAGGAAATCGTCCAAGAGCTGGATAAGCACATTATCGGTCAAGATGCCGCCAAGCGCTCCGTGGCCATTGCGCTCAGGAATCGCTGGCGCAGGCAGCAGGTAATGGATCCTCTACGGCAGGAAATAACGCCAAAGAATATCTTGATGATCGGCCCTACCGGAGTCGGCAAGACCGAAATCGCACGCCGTCTCGCGAAACTCGCCGATGCGCCATTCATTAAGGTGGAAGCGACCAAATTCACTGAGGTGGGTTATGTCGGGCGCGATGTGGATTCCATCATTCGCGATCTGGTGGAATCTGCCATCAAGCAGTCCCGCGAACAGGAAGCCCAGAAGATGAGAACCCGCGCGGAAGACCATGCTGAAGAGCGTATCCTCGACGTGTTGCTGCCAGCGGCAAGAGAGATGGGCTCGCAAATGGAAGTGGATGAAGGCGACAATACCACCCGGCAAAAATTTCGCAAGAAACTGCGCGAAGGCGAACTCAACGACAAAGAAATTGAGATCGAAGTTTCAGCGGCACATACCCACATGGAAATCTTTGCGCCGCCGGGAATGGAAGAACTTACTACGCAAATTCAAGGCATGTTCCAGAATCTCGGCGGGGAAAGAAAAAAAACCCGTAAGCTGAGCATCCGTGAGGCAATGAAGCTCATTACCGATGAAGAGGCATCCAAACTCGTCAATGATGAGGAGTTGAAACTTCGCTCAGTGCAGAATGTGGAGCAGAACGGCATCGTGTTCCTCGACGAAATCGACAAAATCACCAGCCGGTCCGAAACTTCCGGAGCGGATGTATCGCGCCAGGGCGTCCAGCGGGATCTGCTGCCGCTGGTGGAAGGCACCACAGTTTCCACGAAATACGGGATGATCAAAACTGATCATATCCTGTTCATCGCCAGCGGCGCATTCCATCTCGCCAAGCCTTCCGATCTGATTCCCGAATTACAGGGTCGTTTCCCCATTCGCGTCGAGCTGGCCAGTCTTAGTGCCCACGATTTTGTACAAATCCTCACCAATACCGATGCCTGTCTGACACGCCAATATGAGGCGCTGCTGGAAACTGAAGGAATCAAGCTTGAATTCACACCCGACGCGGTTAAACGCTTGGCGGAAATCGCTTTTGCGGTTAACGAAAGAACCGAGAATATTGGCGCGAGACGCCTTTATACCGTGATGGAAAAACTTCTGGAAGACGTTTCCTTCGATGCCGAGAAACATAGTGGTGATACCATCGTCATTGATGCCACATACGTGGATGTACGACTCAACAGCTTATCCCAAAGCGAGGATTTAGCCCGTTACGTACTTTAAGCAATCTCTGAACAATCTCTCCGTGGAGCGCTTAGCTGGCAACTCATTTTCCAACTGAGCGGCAAACTTCAGGATTTATTCGGTAGCTCCTAATCCTGGGCTTCGTATCAAGAAAAACGCATCTCATCCAAACGGCGCGCCAGGATGTGATCTGTTACAATCCCAACCTGCGGCGTTTGCTCCAAGTCTTCACGCCGCCCATTCTGTTTTCCAAACTATACCCGTCTGCCTAAGACTGGCGCCTCGTAACCGGGGCGACAGGCCGATGTTACCCCAGGAGTTTTATGTCTTTCTCTATCTTCGGCCTGTCCGATGAAATCATTCGTGCCGTGACTGAATGCGGCTACACCGATCCAACCCCCATTCAGCTGCAAGCGATCCCCGCTGTGCTGGCTGGCGGCGACTTAATGGCCGGGGCTCAAACCGGCACTGGCAAAACCGCTGGATTCACCTTGCCCATCCTGCATCGTTTGTCCGACAAGAGTGTAAAAGGGCCATCCAGCGGCCGTCCGCCGATACGTGCGTTGATTCTCGTTCCCACGCGCGAACTGGCGGCACAGGTGGAGGAAAGCATCCGGGAATATGGCAAATACCTAAAACTGAGTTCGATGACAATGATCGGCGGGGTCAACATTAACCCCCAGATTACCCGCCTGAAGAGTCGTGTGGACATTCTGGTCGCCACTCCGGGGCGCCTGCTGGATCACGTGCAGCAACGAACTCTCGACTTGTCACATGTTGAAATCCTGGTGCTGGATGAAGCGGACCGCATGCTCGATATGGGCTTCATTCGCGAGATCAGAAAGATACTCGCGCTACTGCCTAAACAGCGGCAGAGTTTGCTGTTCTCGGCGACCTTTTCCGACGAAATCCAGACGCTGGCCGCCAGCTTGCTCAACAAGCCGGTGAGGATCGAAGTCGCACGCCGCAATGCGACCGCCGACAACGTGACGCATATGGTGCATCCGGTGGATCGCGAGCGAAAGCGTGATCTGCTTGTCCATCTCATCGAAAAGCACCGGTGGCCACAGGTACTGGTATTCACTCGTACCAAGCACGGTGCCAACAAGCTGGCCGAACATCTGCTCAAAAGCGGCATCCCGTCACTCGCCATACATGGCAACAAAAGCCAATCGGCGCGCACTCATGCATTGGCTGAATTCAAGACGGGTAGCCTGCAGGTGCTGGTGGCAACCGACATTGCGGCGCGTGGAATAGATATTTCCGAACTACCCCATGTGGTCAACTTCGAGCTGCCTAACGTGCCGGAGGATTACATCCATCGCATCGGGCGCACTGGCCGCGCCGGGTCTGACGGCGAAGCGGTGTCGCTGGTGTGTGTGGATGAATTTAAACTATTGACTGATATTGAAAGGCTGATCAAGCGAGAATTATCTCAACAGATCATCGCAGGTTACGAGCCCGACCCGGGCATTAAAGCCGAGCCGATCATGAATGGGAGCAACGGGGGACAACGCCGGACACTGCCCGAGCTACCGGGACGACATGGTCGCGGTCAACGAAGGGGCCAGCCAGGTGCCAAGCCGCCAGCGGCCAGGAAACCCGCTGCTGGCCGCATGCCCGCGCTGCATCGTTCGGGTGGGCGTGGACGTTAATCCGATTTGTTCTCATTCCGATGTGGCGCCATTTCCAGGCAATTGGAATGAATCCTGCTCGACGGAGAAATATC
Source organism: Nitrosospira sp. (assembly GCA_039928555.1). Taxonomy (GTDB): domain Bacteria; phylum Pseudomonadota; class Gammaproteobacteria; order Burkholderiales; family Nitrosomonadaceae; genus Nitrosospira. Next base: position 8,497 of record JBDSSX010000018.1, read on the forward strand.
GACACCGGCCCCGATGCGAGAAGAACTGATGAAATGCGGCTGAATTACACGAACTGACCCGCCGCATGACCGGACGCCCAAGCCCACTGAAAATTGAATCCCCCCAGATGCCCAGTCACATCCACGACTTCACCGATAAAATATAATCCGGGTATTTTTCTCGCTTCCATCGTCTTGGATGACAATTCGCGGGTGTCCACCCCGCCCAGTGTCACTTCCGCTTTTTTATATCCCGCGGTACCGCTGGGCGTGATTTGCCAATTATGCAATTGCGCGGCAATCTGCTTCAATCCGGTTTCACTGTACTGGTTTATCGGCCGGGCGGACTGACCCTGCATAATGTCGTCGCACCAAGCCTGTGCAAAGCGCCTGGGTAGGTATTGCATTATCAGATTGGACAGGAGCGCAGTACTGTGCCGGTGATCGAGCAGCCACGCCGCCGCGTCGAGATCCGGTAGCAGGTTGATATGAATTGGGATTCCCGGTTGCCAATAGGAAGAAATCTGCAATATTGCGGGACCGCTCAAACCACGGTGCGTGAGTAATAGATTCTCCCGAAAGCATGCCCGATTACAACTCGCCGCCGCGTCAATTGCAACGCCTGGAAGACCGGAGACACTGGCAAGTTGATCCGGCGCGAAAGTCAGCGGAACAAGCGCTGGCCGCAGCGGCATAACGGCGATGCCAAATTGCTCCGCGACACGATAGCCGAAGGGGCTTGCGCCGATTTGGGGGATGGACAGGCCCCCTGTTGCGATGACTAATGAATCGGCCGTCAAGATGCCACGGTCGGTTTCCAGCATGAATCTGCCGCCGAGAGCTGTGCCGGCATGGATACGGCTTGTATTGTTCACTCGACATGGCATTTGCCATTCGACGCCTGCCGCGTCGCACTCATGCCGCAACAGATCGATGATCTGCTGCGAGCTGCTATCGCAAAACAATTGCCCCAGCTTTTTTTCATGATAATGGATGCCATGCTTCTCCACCAGCGTGATAAAGTTTTGCGGGGTGAAGCGGGCCAACGCGGATCGGCAGAAATGCGGATTGTGTGACAGGAAGTTTTCCGGCCTGGTGTAGCGATTGGTGAAATTACACCGTCCCCCACCGGAAATACGAATTTTTTCCGCAAGGTTCGACGCATGATCCAACAGCATGACCGAGCGTCCGCGCTTGCCGGCTTCAATCGCGCACATCATCCCGGCCGCGCCTGCGCCTATCACTATTACATCCTTTTTTATTTTCATTCGATGTACTGAACCTGAACCCGGCAAGCGCTACTCCATCGCCTTACGCCATACGCTCGCTAACCACGGCTGCTGTTCGCGCGGCCGGCCAGCGGGGCGGTAATAGTGGGTAATTTCGATAAACTTGGCAGCGGCCATATAGCCTCGCCACATTTCAATATCATGATATGCGCCATAACGCCCGTGGGTCCAGCCCTCTTCGTCATTTCCGCGCGGGTTGGAACTGAACAGCACGCCACCCGGTTTCAGTGTGTTGCACAACTCCGTCAGCACACGTGGCAGCTCGCAGCCGGGAACATGAAACAGCGAAGCATTAGCGAATATGCCGTCGAAGTATTCACGCGGCAGATCGAGTCCAAGAAAATCCTGACACCATACTTCGCAGCCGGCATGGCTGCGAGCCATTTCAACGAATCGCGGAGCGCCCTCAAGTCCGACCGCGATATGGCCGAGTTCGATAAAAACCTTGAGATCACGGCCCGGCCCGCAGCCAAAATCCAGTATGGTATAAGGGGGTTTACCCTCGATGTATTTCAGCAACGCTGCGATATTCTGGCTGACGTCATGATCTTTCGTTGCCTCCCGAAAATGCTCGGCGCGCTCGTTGTAGTGGGCAAGCGTAAGATAAGAAATTTTCTTCAGATCCGGCGGGTTGAGCTTCATGCAATGTTTAGGTGAAGTACCGTCATAATAATCAAGTTTTCGTCATATCCAATTTACATCAAGGAAAGAATGGCGATGGCTCGGAGATATAATATCCGGTGTGCCGGGGAGAAATCTCGGATTCCTGCGTTGGAGGCGTTTATACCGCCCCGGAGAATGCGGGAAATTCGCTTCGAGTTATGGGGAAACCCGGAAAACTGCAGGAATCACTCACGCAGGACGCCCAGCAATGCACCCCGTGCCTGTAAATCGC
>JBDSSX010000019.1:0-13713 GCA_039928555.1 Nitrosospira sp.
GCCGTAGATCGGCTTAGCAAAGCGTAACCCGACAGATCTCAATTTACGCCAGCTTTCCTGTCAGCGCGGTAAAGATTAATATTCCGCGATTCACGCTCGCCTGCAGGTCTCTTACTGATACTGGCCTCTTGTCGGATCACGCTTTGCTAATCCGACCTACTTCTTTCGTGTTTCGCGCTAATATTGGAATGAACCGTATCTTCTTGCAACAATGCAGAATGCTTATTCATAATCACCGGAAGCTTTTCATGACCGCTTTCTCAACAAAACCATGATTGGCGCATTCAAGTGCAAATGGTGGATCCACGCAACCAGCATGGGTATGGCGCGAGCTTCAGCGGCGCTTGCGTGTGGTTTTTTACTGGCGGGCTGTGTCATGCAAGGCGGTGCGCTTTGCAAAACCGAGCCGGCAATGACGATAAAAACCCAGGGCGGAGGTAGCGAAGACATCGTTGCGCTGCCACTGGGCGACGCCGGCGGCACTACCCGCCTGTTCATACGCGAGATTTGCAATGATAGCAACGGCCCGCGGTGCAAATCGGGCCAGTGGCGTGTGGGCCGCGTCGACGTTGCCACAGGGAACTCGCCAGCACCGACCGAGCATGCGTGGCGGCCCGGGAATGACGGTGAAGATTCGCCTTTCCTGCCCCTCGGGATGTCACTAGTGCCCGGCGCCGAACCCGGTTCCGCAACGCTCTTTGTGGTTGATATCGCCGAGGCCAGTGCCGTGCAGATCTGGCAGCTCCGTATTCTGGATGGAGACATCGTTGACGCCAAATTGATCAGTGCCAGCGATAGGGATTCCGGGGCCACGCTAGAGGGAGCCAACGATTTGCAAGCGGTGAGCGACGGAGACAGCTTTCTGGTTTACATCACCCGTTTCGACCAGTACGGCCTGCTACCCTGGAGAACAGGGATGTGGCCCGCTCTCGTCAAAATGCGCGATGGGCCCCCCCTGGAAACTTTCATCAATGGCTTGCGGGGCGCCAATGGCGTCGTCGATCCGTGTCCGGATTGCGATCTCGTCATCGCCAGTTACTGGGAACGCCGACTTCGATTCATCTCCAGGGATGGAAGCGAAGATAAGGGCTTCGCCTCCCGAGAATTTGCCGTACGGCCGGACAACCTCACGCTCGACGGCGAACGTATTCTGGTTGCCGGTCAATATCGGGTAGCTCTGACATTTTTGAATCTCTTCGTCTCGTCCTGGATACCCTCTCCATCGGCCGTTTATGCTATCGACGTCAAGTCGCTCCACGCCGGCGCAATACCCCAATTATTGTGGGAAGGCGGGTGGAGGTTTGGCCGTTCGGTCGCGGTGGCAGTTCCCGTTACCGGTTCCAGATTGGCTATCGGTCAGATCAGCACGCCGGGCATTCTCGTGGTCGACTGTCCTGCGCGGACTGAATTGCTCCTACATCCGCTGCGACAGCGGATACTTGCCGGTAAGCACCCAGGCTTCGGTGACCAGCCGCAATGACGTGCTCAAGTATTCCATGCGGACGCCCATCTTGTCGGGCGCGGTAATAATGGCATTGGGGGGTTTGCCGCACTCCGAGCTTATCAGCGCTTCTATGCCGATGCCTTGTTGCTTTAATTTCTGTATCCTGCCTTCGATATCCGATTCCCAGATGCCAAAATAAAGAACTTGCCCCGCATTCTTCTCCGAAAATATCCCATTACCATTGGCCTGAATTAATTCCAGATAGGGTGGCCGCGCCCTTGAATATGCGGCGATCACCTTTATGCTTTCGGTTTGTTGTGTCTGCGGATTTTCGATACACAATACGCTATCCGTGGGTTCGGTAAATTTTACGTCCAGCACGTTCGAATAGTGTTCAACGGCTTCCTTGAAATTATGGACGACTATTCCGATATGGTAGTAGGGCGAATCAAACATATTGCACCTTTTTTCAGCGAAGTAGCGGCTGCTCTCGCGATGAGGCAATGGCGGAGCGAAGCTGATTTTGCAGCGGCATGGGCATTTCGGTGAGACTGATCCCCCGCAGTTCCGCGATAGAACGAAGTTGGTTGGGGAATTGTTTGAAGAGCGATTGCGTCCTGACCAGAGCGCCTTCCGGCCGTTCTTTCATGCGAAACAGGGTCACGCGCAGACGCGGCAGACTCCTGGCGGTAAACGCTTTCTGGGGCAAACGGACATTCAGCTCGAAACTTTCCAGCTCTTCAAGGTGATGCCCCTCCAGGCCTTCGCGTCCTTGCGGGTCAGGATAGCTGCGCCGCTGGCCAACGTCGGGCACCGAGCCAGCGGCAATGAGCCGGTTGCCGTCGGCGACCTCATAGGCGAGCCCGTATTCAAGTCGATCCGGCACCGTAATGGCACCCGGAACGACATGAGCGCCGATAACCGATATCCTGCCGCGATTGACGCGAAGCCTCAGCCGGACCGACGCGAGGCCGCTGGTATCGCGTTCAACCGGCGCTTCGGCCTGTTCTCCTTGTGGTCGTCCGGCGGCCGCTGTCCGCTCCGGCACCCGCTCCATGACCGGGCCGTCGGGTTCCTGCGCTGACGAACCATCCGCGCTCATCAACTGTACCTGGCCACGGATCGGACGTGGCCGGGCAGGGGAATCGCTCATCGTCCTCAGCTTTGGATTTTCGATGACCGGAGGCGCGGATGGGTCCGAGCGCATTGCGACAAGTTTGTCTAGACCGGCGCGAATGTTGCGTCTTGCCATGATATCCTCCTACCAATTCCGGCCGTGCCGGTAGTTGTGGATCCACTGATAATAGATCTTCTGCAGCGACAAGCCGGGAGTGGCCCGGATCATCCCGAACCAGTCGGTGTTATGCACGAACAGGTTCCGTCTGCCCGCAACACCCTCATAGTTACACGGGATGAACCTGTCTACGGAACCAAGATTCCATTCACCCACCCAATCATGCCGCCAGGCGCAAGCAAGCGCTGATCCGTTGGACACCATGGTGCCCAGATATTCCCGGAACCAGTTCCTGGAATTATAAACAAACAGGTCTTCCTTTCCGTCGCCGTTGATATCGCCAACAAAATGAAGATCATCCTTGCGCATTTGCCACCCCGGTGCGTTGCCATCGTAGCGTTTCACCATCGCGAGTTGCCTGCCGTCGGATGCCAGCATGCCGAGATAGGCGATTGACCAGTTTTCGCCATTGAATACATACAGATCCTTCTTCCCGTCGCCGTTGAAGTCGGCGATGTAGTGGCGGTCGCCGCGCCTCATTTGCCAGCCTGGCATCGAGCCATCATAGCGCTTCTGCATCGCAAGCGCGGCACCTGTCGAGCGCAGGATGCCCAGATAGGGGATTGACCATTCGGTGCCGTTAAAGACCCAGAGATCTTCCCTGCCTTCTCCCGTGAAATCGCCCGCATAATGACGGTCGCCGGAACGCATCTGCCAGCCCGGCATCGAGCCATCATAGCGCTGGACCAACGTGAAGCCGCTCCCGGACGACCGCAGCATCCCGACATAGGGAATAGCCCAATCGGCGCCATTCACCACGAAAAGATCCTTTTTTCCGTTACCGTCGAAATCGGCGACGTAAAAACGGTCGCCTTTCTGGAACTGCCAGCCCGGCATGGAATCGTCGTAGCGTGCTATCAGCTTGAGGCCGTTATCACCGTCGTCGACAAGCAGGCCCAAATATTCCATGACCCAATCGGTGCTGTTGTAGACGACAACTTCATCTTTCCCGTCACCATTGAAGTCGCCAATGTAAAACCGGTCGTTCGGCATGAATTGCCATGACCCGGGCACCCGGTCCACCGTGCTAAAGACGAGATCGAGCTGCGCGCCGCCGGAGCGGTAGATCATGATGCCGTTGCCATTATGTACCAGTAAATCGTGCTTGCCGTCACCATTGAAATCGCCGGCATGGGATGTGAGAAAGTTGCGTCCCGTATACGCATGGTGCCGGGCCTTCATCTCCGTGTAGCAAACCGGGCAATAAGGGGGCGAGTTGCCGCGCATGCGGCAGTTCTCGACCGGGCGGTATTTGCCGCTGGTCACATACTGCGCGCCCTCGAACAGGCCGGCATCCTGGCTGCTGTCCCATCCCGCGGGCCGGGTTCCCTGATTGTGGTTGGTGCAGCGGCCAGCGCCGGGATTGGGATTGATGCCGGTGGGAACGGGAGTGGCAGGATTGACGAAGCTGCCCCATTTTAACGTCGCTCGGTCCGTGTTGGCGGTAACATTGACGCTGCCCGGCTCGCCGCCGGTATAGGTGCCGGGCTGGCAGTACTCATCGGCGAGACCGCCTGCTCCATGACCGAATTCGTGCGCCATCACTTCCCAGGACGAGCCCAGGGTGACAATCTGGAAACCGCCGCCCCCACAACCGCCAAAGCCGCTTTCGTTCAAAATGATCAGCACGAGGTCGTAATCGGGAACCCATGTGTTGAGCGCGTCTTGCACCCGCGTTGCGGTATCTGCCCCATTCTCCAGCCAGCAATGTGCCCACGAGCCGCTGTAAATATAGCCGAGAGCCGTATTGCGCAGGGTCGTGCTGACAATAGTGTCATCGCTGCCATCGGCCGGGGTGCCCTTCTCGTCATAGACGCGTCGGCTGACTCCCGAATCCACGGAAATCAGGTTAACCCTGAAGATATTGAAGGCTTGTATGTCCTCGTAGAAGTAGTCATTGCCGAACACGCCATCGATAAGCAGTTCTTTGACTTTGTTGTTATAGGCGGTTTGATCGCCCTCGGCGAATCCATCGCCGAGCACCGCAATGTTCTTTTTGGCGCCCACCGGCCCCGAGCGAAGAATTTGAGTGACGCTGTCGGGCATGGCGAGTCTCCTATAGCGGGAATTCAGGAAGCGGAATCACCGGCCCAGCATTATCCAGACCGATCCCTGCTTTATTCATAGCTGAAAAAAACAAAAAAGAAAGGAATTTTTATCGTGGGGACTTTTTTACGGCCTTCTTCCAAACAACAAGCCATCCGGTCTTTTTTTAGTCATTACCGCTGCCATAGAATCTGAGGCGCTTCCAGAGGAACGCTCGCGCCATCGTGGCAGGGTATGAGCCGGGCTGTATAGTCCGACGCCGGGCGATCCGCGGGCACGCGCGCATGAAAGGCGTAGCCGGTGGCCGCGGCGACGAGCGGGTGCAGACGCGTCATCTCCTGGTGCACGGGCGCGTCCCCCGGAATCCCCTCAGCATACAGTTCGACGCGCACCGCCTCTGGATCAAGATCGTTGAGGTACACATGAACCACAAATAAATGCTGCCCCCCGTCAGTTTCAACCGTCATTTCGCCGAAACGCAGCGCGCACCATTTCTGTGCCAGCTCATGCCGCCAATCGGACACTTGCGCGCCGAGCGCGCCTTTATCGGCGCTCCGCTCACAATAAGCGGCCGCAGCCGGGAGATAGTGACACTCCGTATATTCCCGCACCACGCGATTGGTGGAAAAGCGAGGTGTCAACTGCGCCATGCTGTTGCGCATGCGCGTGACCCAGGCGGTTGGAATACCTTGTTTATCGCGGGTATAGAATTCCGGAATCACCTCGCATTCCAGCAGATCGTAAAGGGCCTCGGCGTCAATAGCGTCCCAGGCGGGATCGTCGCCATGCTCCTTGCCATCGCCCAACGCCCATCCCACTTCCGCCGTGTAGGCTTCCGCCCACCATCCATCCAGCACCGACAGGTTGATGCCGCCGTTGACGAGCACTTTCATTCCGCTGGTTCCGCTCGCCTCCCATGGCCGCCGTGGCGTATTGAGCCAGACATCCACCCCCTGCACCAGTTGCTGGGTCAATTGCATGTCATAGTCGCTCAGGAAAATCACCGAGGCGCGCGCGCCGGCGCGGTGAATGAAGCGCATCCACTCCTGAATCAGGGCTTTGCCGGCCTCATCCGCCGGATGAGCCTTGCCCGCCATGATGAGCTGTACCGGACGCCGCGGATCGTTCAACAGGCGCAGCAGCCGCTCAGGATCATGCAGCAGAAGATCCGGTCTCTTGTAGGTTGCAAAACGGCGGGCAAAACCCAGGGTCAGGGCGTCAGGATCAAGCAGGCTCTTCGCAGCCTCAACCGCATCTGGCGGTGCCCCCGATATCGCTAATTGCCGGGAGAATCGCTGCCGAGCAAACTCGACAAGCGACTTGCTCGCTGTGGTGCGGAATCGCCAAAGATCGACGTCGGATACACAGAGAATCTTCTGCTCCAGCATTTCGGTCGTTCCCACCCAGCGATTTTCTCCACAGGCCTGCGTCCAGAAACCGGATGCGGCCGGCGAATCCCAGGTCGGCACATGTATGCCGTTGGTCACGTGTGCCACGGGTACTTCATCCACCGGCCAACGTGGAAAGAGCGATCCAAACAGGTGTCTGCTCACTTTTCCGTGCAAACGGCTCACGCCATTTACCGCGCCGCTCCCGTGGATTGCCAGATAAGCCATGTTGAAAGGCTCCGTCGAGTCGTTTGGATTCCGGCGTCCCAACGCCAACAAATCGTGGCACGTGATGCCAAGCTTCGTTTCTGCGTATTCAGCCAGATACTGCTCGATCAGACACGGTTCAAAACGGTCAAACCCCGCGGCGACCGCCGTGTGCGTGGTGAAGAGATTACCTACGCGCGTGATGGACAATGCGGCCCCGAAACCATGCCCGGTTTCCTTCATGCAGCTCCGGGCGCGCTCCAATACCGCAAAGGCGGCGTGGCCTTCATTCAAGTGGCAGACTTCGGGCCTGATGCCAAGCTCGGCGAGCAACCGCCAGCCACCGAGCCCGAGCAGCAATTCCTGCTTGAGGCGCAATTCCGATCCCCCGCCGTAAAGCTCGCTCGTAATGCCCCGGTGAGCGGGGTAGTTTGCCGCGTCATTGCTGTCCAGCAGATACAATTTTATTCTACCCACCTGGACCTGCCAGGTACGCAACCAGACCGAACAACCGGGCAGCTTGAGCTCCAGTCGCAGCCACTCTCCATTCGGGCGGCGCAACGGCGTGATGGGCAGTTGGCCGGGATCGTTGTAGGGAAAGAGCGCCTGCTGGGCACCATCCTTGTCGATTACCTGGCGAAAGTAGCCCTGCTGGTATAGCAACCCCACGCCGATAACCGGAACACCCAATTCGCTGGCGGCTTTGAGCTGGTCACCGGCCACGTTGCCCAGCCCGCCGGAATAAATGGGCAGCGCTTCGCTCAGCATGAATTCCATGCAGAAATACGCAATACACTTCAGTGGTGATTGTGGGTGCGTTTGCTGAAACCAGGTAGCGGCCTCCGCCGCATCATGCCTGTCCCGCGCCAGATCGGCGATGTCCTTGCAGAAAATGGGATTGGCGAAATCACGCTGGAGCTTCTCGCGCGAGACCGTCTGCAGGACAACCCATGGATTATGCGTCAGATCCCATAGCGCCGGGTCCATCTGTGCCCACAGATGATCCGCGCTGCGATCCCAGGATGTTCGCATATCCAGAGCCAGATCCACCAGGGAATCGTATCCTTCGACATCGCTCGTGGACTGAAGCCTGTAAAGCGGTTTGCGATCTGATATCTGGTCAGCCATCTATTGGTCCTCCCATTCGCTCCGGATGGAATCTCACGCGCCTGAGATATGGTTACCAATTGCATGGCCTCAGTCAAGGACTATTCAGAGATTGCTCCAGGAACCGGATTGTAATCCCGGTTTATCTTGTCACCCCCCTGTTTTCGCCTCTGTAATGTTCGGAAGCGAACGGAAGGCCGGAGGCAAAGCGGTACATAGTAAAGAAAATGCACGGCGCGAGTGAAGATAGGCACGATTGTCCGCGTTCGCCTTATTGGCGGTAATCATCGCTCATTATCATCAGCCGCTGGTCATTCTGACGGAGGGGGAAAGGACGGCGGTGGAACACTCGACTGAGAGCTCAAACTGATTGAACCGATTCTTGAATTGTACGATTGAACGAATTTTTAATTCATAAAAAGGGGAGGACTGAAATGATTGCACAACCAATCGATATGCCCATGGATATGCGCAGCGCGGCGCATGCGCCATTTGATGCACCCATTGTCCGGCTGGCGGCGGCGAACGAGGTCGTGCCACGCTTCGAATTCCGGGTCTTCGGACAAAGTTTCATTACGATTGAACAACGCATCCGCAAGGTGGCGCCTTGCGAATCGATTATTGAAAGCAGGGAAATCTATATTCTCGATAGCGAAAACAGCAACCGCAATGTCAAAATTCGTGAGGGCAAACTGGAGTTCAAGCGCCTGATTGACCGTACCAATGGGTTGGAACGCTGGAAACCCATGGGATCATTGGAATTCCCCATCGAACGCGCAGCCATTCCCGACAGACTTTTTCCGGTTGCCGCTCTGGAGCGGATGGTCCCCTTTCCCGCCTCATTGGCTGAAAGAGTGACGGAAAGAGAATTTCTTCATCATATCGCCCAAGGCAGCGTAAGCGGCGCCCGCCTTTGCCGCGCCAACCTGTTCAAGCGCCGCTCCCGTTTCACCTTGCAGGATTGCCCGGTGGAGATAGACCGGATACTGGTCAACGACGCGGCTATCGAATCCATCGCTATCGAATCCCAGTGCGCAGAGCAGGTTCTCGCCGTGCGATCGGCTTTGGGGCTGGAGCAATGTGAAAACGTCGCCTACCCTTTGGCTATCTCCCGTATCCTGGGAATCCAGCCCTTGCCGAATGCCCAGGACTATGAATCCTGAAACCGGCGGTTGACCGCTCATTATTCAGTTTAACGCTATGATCTACAAAAACGTCTTTCGCATCAGGGCGGATTTAGGATGAATAAAGAAATTGAACGCAAGTTTCTCGTTGAAGATAAAAACACTGATAGCTGGCGCAACGCGATATACAGCGAGATTCGCCAAGGTTACCTGAGTGTCGACAAACAACGCACGGTGCGCGTGCGTATTGCGGGGAGTGCCGCTTACCTCACTATCAAGGGCATCACCGAAGGCGCTACACGCGCCGAATACGAGTACCCGATTCCCGTTTCCCACGCCAGGGAGATGCTGGATAGTTTGTGCCTGCGGCCCCAGATCGAAAAAAGAAGGCATCGCGTCGAATATGGTGGACTTATCTGGGAGGTCGATGAATTTTACGGCGATAACGCCGGCCTGATAGTGGCCGAGGTCGAGCTGAAAAGCGCGCAGCAGGTGTTTGACAAGCCATCCTGGGCCGGTAAGGAAGTAACCGACGACCCCCGTTATTACAACGCCAACCTGGTGGACCATCCGTATACAAAGTGGAAAAGCTGATGAGATGGAAAAGCTGACCCTGGCCACCTACAACATTCACGCTTGTGTCGGCGCGGACGGCCGCTTCGAGCCTGAACGCACCGTGCAGGTGCTGCGGGAATTGAATGCGGATGTCATGGCACTGCAGGAAGTGGAGTGCCATGACGTTGACGGCCACAACCTGCTCGATTATCTGGCCGCAAAAACCGGGTTGACGGCCATTACCGGCCCTACCCTGTTGCGCAGAACCCGGAGCTATGGCAACGCGATATTAACAAGGCTTCCCGTCCTGACGGTGAACCGGGTTGACCTGACCTTGCCCGGACATGAAGCGCGCGGGGCGCTCGATATCACCCTTGATGGAAACGGGCGGCGCGTGCAAGTAGTGGCCACCCACCTTGGGCTTACGCCCAGGGAGCGCCGTCAACAGGTTCGCGAACTGCTTAAACTCTTCAAAATTGGTTCCGCGAATATTTATGTATTGATGGGTGATCTAAATGAATGGTTCCTCTGGGGACGGCCCCTGCGCTGGCTGCACGCACACTTCAAGCGCCCTCCCCACTGCGCGACCTTTCCCGCGCGCTGGCCTTTCATGGCGCCTGATCGCCTCTGGGTGCACCCGCGCAAGCAGCTCGCCAGGGTGGAGGTTCATGCCAGTAGTCTTGCGCGCGTGGCATCCGACCATCTGCCCTTGAAAGGCATTATCGAAATGTAAGTGGTGGGATGCCGAAATCCGGCTTCTTGTTCTTGCCTCTCCTACGCGTAGCTTATTAACCGGGATGTTTCATAAATTCGTGCGATGATCGCGCAGGATTTTGTTTTGTAGGGAGATTTTGCGAAAGAGCGTGCGTAGTTATTCATACGCCCGATTGAACAAAATCTTCATACGAAACAGAAGACCAGTGAGGACGCGCGAATTTATGAAACATCCGGGTTTATCGTCTCATGACCAAGGCTGACTGCAGCCTTATCGTATGGGAATGAGCTATGTCTCGCGGGCTATAACCCCTCCCCTCTCTAGCAGTCTGCCGGACTTGAAGAATCGAAGCGAAAAAGTAGCTGAGCGAGGACAGATTTTGACGATTTTGAAGGCCAATAATTGTTCTATTGGCCTTTATAGGCCGAAAGCGGCGAAATATGGCCCGGCCAGTCACTTTTGCAGCCGATTTCCTTCATGTCCGACAGGCTGCTAGATCGAACAGCCTACGCTACGGCCCCTCCGTGAAGCATGTTCTGTCATACCTCGAAGTTATATTTCTTCCGTACCGCAAAGCCACACTCGTCGCAAGCCGGGGCCGGAAAATCCAGGATTTACGCGATTCTATGAAGAAATGCGCAAACAGCCGGATTGCCAGTACATCAGTGAAACTTTATATCTCAATTTCTTGGAGTCCCTACCAATGTTTAAGCAGAAAAAACTAAGCATCCTTGTTTCAGGAGCACTCATGGTCATGGCGGGCGCAACGCAAGCTATCGCCGCAGATACCCGCTTCGACAATTTCACCCCGCTGCCCGGCAGTGTGGCGGCTGGTTTTCTCCCCGAAAACGCTCCATTCCAGCTGTCTTCATCCGGTTTCTCGCAAATCCGGATTGCCGATCGCACCACCCAGCTCGGTCTTGGCGAAGCCAACTCCGGTAACTGGGACATGATCACCGCCAACGAGACTGGTCCTGATGCCGGCCGCTACTTGTTCAGTCCCTTTGAAACTTCCACAGCCGGAGTGCAGCGCACCGATTTGACGACGGGCCTGACCAAAACCATCGTTCAGCCCGGCGCACAAGGCTTTGTCGCCGGTGACGCCTCACGCTGGACGCCTTGGGGCAGCTACCTGACCGCTGAAGAATCCTGGGGTGCCGGTAGCACCAAAGGCCGCCTGTTCGAATTGACCAACCCGATAACCGCCACCGGCACGGGTGACTCCAATTTCGTGCATCGCTCGATCCTGCCACACGTATCGCATGAAGGCCTGACCTTCGACAAAGACCACAGCCTGTACTTCATCGACGAGTTTAATGGCGGCAGCATTTACAAATACGTCTCCGGCAATCCTTGTGCAACCAGCGGCGATGAGTACTTCTCGGCGGGCCAGACTTTCGCCATGCTAGTCAATGGCGGCGGTAACGCCAATGCAGCGGGTTCCTTCACCTGGGCGCCGATAACCAATGCCACCGGAGGCGCGATTGCGGTCGTGTCTGTGCTGAACGCGGATGGCAGTATTGATGGCCGGTTGACAGCCAACGCCGTACAAGGAACCGACTACCAGCGTCCCGAAGATATGGAGATCAAAACCCTGGCTAACGGCGATGAAATGGTGTTTGTGACCACCACGACCACGCAAGAAGTGTACTCCATCAATCTTGGTTCCAATGAAGTGAAACTCTTCGCAAGCCGCGACACGCTCGATCAGGCTACCGGCCTGGCAGTGGGCACCTCACTGACCAGCCCGGACAATCTGGGGGTCGATGCCGCTGGCAACATCTACATCGTCGAGGATCAACCCGGTGGTGCCGCTGACATCTGGTTTGCTCAGGATGCCAACAATGATGGCGTAGCCGAGTCCATCGGGCGCTGGGCTTCCCTGGCCACCATAGGGGCCGAACCCACCGGTCTTTATTTCGACAAGTTCAATGCCAATGTCGCTTACGTAAATATACAACACCCCGATAGCCTCGTGGATAGCACCATCATGATCTCCGCCGTGCCAGAACCCGAGACCTACGCCATGATGCTGGCGGGTCTTGGCTTGATGGGAGCGGTGGCGCGTCGTAGAAGGACGACCGTCCGTTAATCCGGATTCAAGTCCAACTAAAAACGGGAGCCGAGGCTCCCGTTTTTAGTTACGTTACATGACGGCTCCTGAATGTCGGGACGTAAGCCATCACGGCCGGGTTCTCTACTCCCCGACGTTAGCAGCCGACTGATCCCTCCCGCTTGCGACCGGCATCCTCCGGGTTGGCGGGTGCGCAGCATGTACTGGATTCTGCGGCCTTGGGTTTGGGCGCGCAGCACGCAGCGGACTGGGCGACCTTCGATTCCCTGGGTGTTTTTGGCGTATCCACGCCGTAGATTTCCACCTCGCCAAGCGTATGGTAGGTCTCCCAGGCTATGCCCTGCGGGTCGGTAATCCAGTATTTATCCGAACGCGCGTAGCAGCATTCCGTATGTGGCTGATCGAGTGCGGCAATGCCAGCCTCGGCCACGGTCTGGCGCAATTCTCCAAGTTCGTCATCCGAATCGACTTGCAACCCCAAGTGGTCAAGACCTGTCTTTGCACCACGGTTTGAAATCGCGAAATTGATTCGCGGCTCCTCGATCATCCATTTAGCATAGTCTGTTTTTGTGACGGCCGGGGGAACACCGAACACCGCGGAATAAAAGCGGATGTTGGCATCAAGATCATCAACGGCGATGTGAACGTGAAAGCGTTTCATGATTATCTCCTTGTTGATTCTGGTTTCGGTTTCGGCGGACAACAGCCGCCAAGCGCGCTTTCAACTACGGTAAGACATTCCTGGGGCATCCCCTGGCAGCAGTTTTGCATGAGGAAGGCCATGATCCCGGCCATGCGCTCGAAATCAGCGGCATAGTAGATGAATCGCCCTTCCTGGCGCGGCGAGATCAGGCCCGCGCGGTTGAGCTCCTTCAAATGAAACGAAAGTGTCGCCGGCGCGACTTTCAGCGTTTCGCCAATCTGCCCTACAGGCGTGCCTTCCGGCCCCGCCTGAACCAGCAGGCGAAATATCGAAAGGCGCGTTTCCTGGGCAAGCGCGGCAAGTGCCGTGACAGCTTCTTTTATTTCCATGTTTCTAGTATTATAGAAATATAATATGAAGTCAAGTGCGTCCTAAAAGGAGAAAACCGGATCAGCTTCTGGGAGAGGTTTCTGAAACTTCAGAAAGCCAGGGATTAATGCGAAGGGGCGAAGGTGATCCCATCATCTTGTCTTCGACAGTTCCCAGGCAAGTTCCGCCATCCTCGTCCGGCATCGGCTTGCATCCGGAGGCCAGCGCGAGTTACCTGAATGATGCGTTACGTTGAACACCGCACAGATCGTCCGCAGCCGAAAGTACATTATTCACACACAAGCGATGGTTCATTCCGTGCCCTAAGCGTGCGAAGTGGGCGTGCGAATGGGCGAATCCTTTCTATAAGCTTCCACTGTCTTGAAGCAACTCAAATTTTAAGGAGATCAAAATGTTAGCGAAAATGTTAGCGATCGCGGCGGTTACCGCCGGCGGCATAATGTTATCAAAACAACTCAGAAAATCTCGAAAACCGGGAAAAACGACGATTGAAGAATCCATCGAAGTGAATGTGCCCGTCAGCACCGTATATAACCAATGGACCCAATTCGAGGATTTTCCGAAGTTCATGAAAGGGGTGCTTGAAGTACGGCAGCTCGACGACACCCATTTACACTGGTGCGCCGAGGTAGCGGGCAAAGAGGAAGAATGGGATGCGGAAATTACTGAGCAAATTCCGGACAAGCGAATTGCCTGGCGCAGCACGAGCGGCGCTCAAAATGCCGG
>JBDSSX010000020.1:0-4213 GCA_039928555.1 Nitrosospira sp.
AGGTTTCGGTCTATCTGCTCGAAGTGAATTCACTTAAGGCGCTAAAGAATGTTTGTTGTGCGCAAATCTGTCGTATTTTTCTTTCACATAGTCGAATAATATTTTAGGCATTGAGCCTTTCTCCCAGCGAAAATGCGGGAACTCGATCCCAGTGGGCTTCGTGAGATACATGCTTGAGTAAGCATAAATAGGTAGATAATCTCCCCTTTGAGGATCAATTATTGTCACCACGTAGTATGGTACACCGAGGAGGTCATCGTAAAGGATAATACTCAGGTTACCTTTTGCGTGTTGCCGTTTAAGTGTAGCTCTGCATTCTGTGAAGTCCCCTATTAATGCGTTTAAATCCGCTCGGAAACTTATGGGCTTATACAAAACAAACCCCCAATTTCTTTAGCGCGCATGTCGCATAAAGGGGAACTCGGGTCCACTATCAGCATGTTTACTGATGCACCTCTTTGGATTGCCTGTTCTACATTATTAATCCATTGCCTATGACCTGCGCAAAATGTGTCTAGCCATCAAAGAGTATCACCCGGCTTAAGTTCATTAAACATCTCTTTGAGTTTTAATGAACTTTCTATACGGTAGAGGGTGATGCGCACAATTTTTCATCTTCCGCTCCACTGAATTTTGCTCGCTTCGTATCAGGACACTTGCACGCAGGCTCATGAAATTATGAAAGCTATCGTAATCGCGTCGTTATTGGCTATCTCGTTATTGGCTGGTTGTGCGAGCAAACCCGCGTATGAGCAGACTTCAACGCGATTAAATGATGGGACAACACGCTATTTCATTAAAACCAGTTTTAAACCTTGCCAGTCCAGCCGGGATTGGGCAACCAGAACGTTGGCGCAACGTGCGAACAAAATTTGTAAGTCAGGATATGTACTCATTGACGAGCAAACGCCTGTTCTCTTGGGGCCATTGGAAGCGAGCGCTGCAAAAAGGACGCTTTCATGGGAAATAAAATGCAAGACTGCCGAACAGCCTAGGTCTTAGCTTGCGTTTTGTGCCTCTTACCCGCTTCATTTTACTTTTAGCATTTCTATTGTCTGGTTTGCCGGTCAGTGTGCAGGCCCAGGAAACTGTGCCAGTCGGAATTGCCATCTTCAACATAGCATGGGCTGGGACCATTGACGACTTTAAGCGTCATGTCGAGGTTTGCAGTGCGCCTGAAGTCAACTGGTGCGACAGCCGGATCAAGATCCCTCGTGGCGCGCAGCATGCGGCACCGGAAGAGGAAATCCGCGCAAAGCAGTGCCGGGATGCAGTGATTGCGGCAGCCGGCGGCTTTGGCGCGATGATGATGACTGCCCCTTGCAACGCATATGGGAAAAGAAAGCATCCCGCCAGGGCAGAGACAGTGGAGAACTACAATGCGAAGTTGGAGGGTTTGCGCGCCACCGTCGAGAATCTGATTCAGAATGAAAATATCAAGGTCATTGCGTTTCAGGAAGTAAAGTCCCGGGAGGTGATAGAGCAGGTGCTTGGCGAATTTGCCGGGCAATTTAATGTTTGTGTTGCGCCGCATGATGCCTTTCAAACTGTGGCGTTCGCCTGGGATAAATCAATTTCATCAGTTCCGTCGGCCGCCAATAGCTGTGTGCCAAACCCGGATTTGGCCATCGCGGAGCAACTCCGGGATGAGTCTGTCAGGCGCCGCGCCAGGCCCGGGCTGGCGCTTCAACTGGTGATCCATGAGGCACCGGTAACTTTCCTGAACATACATCTCAAGTCCGGCTGTGCCAATCTGAAAACGGGCAGGGGCTTCGCGGGTCGCAAACTGACTGATCCGGACCCGGCGTGCGAAGTCCTTAACCGGCAAATTCCCATTATCGAGGATTGGGTCGAGAATGTGGCTAAGGAAAGTCCGCGCTTTGTCCTCTTCGGCGATTTTAATCGCCGGATAGACGAGGAGGAAAGGGCATTGGTCGCAAAGTCAGATGTTCGCACCGATGGCACGGATCCGGTGGAGCCGAATACAAAAGATGAGTGGGGCAGGGTTAAAAGCAGCTACCTATGGCAAGAGATCGCTGACGGGTTTCCCGCGATGCATCAGGTGCCGCTGACTTCAACCGAACGAGGGTGCACCGGTTTAAAAGGGCTGGATCATATTGTTATCAGCGATTCAATCAAACAGTCGCAAACTCGCGCACTCGGCTCGCGCAAGATTGCCGTGGTAAAAAAACGTCCGCAACCCATTGCGACTAGCGATCATTGTCCAAGGGTTACGATTCTTGAGTTGTAAATTTTTGATCTGGCCAGCAAACAATGCAAACATCATACTACGGAAGCTGGTATTCAATGGCGTACAAAGCAGGCCATTGAAGGTTTGGGCTGGATTCCGGGTCAAGCCCGGAATGACGAAATTCACGGTATTTTCTCGCAGTATCAAACTGACGAACAGAATTGAAGCTCGCTTTGAGGATTCACTCAGTATAATCCGGGAGAAGTCTCGCGCTGTGTTGATAAAATATTGACCGTCGCTGTAGTCTCGTGAGTGTGCAGATAAAGAGCAGCCCATCCAGGACCATTCCTTATATGAAACGCTACACCATAGAACAATTCATGGCGACGACTTCCATATTGGGCGCGTCGTTCAGTGCTGACGAAAAACGAATCCTTTTCAGCAGCAATGCGTCCGGTATCTTTAATGCTTACACGCTGCCAGTGGATGAGGGCACACCACAGCCGCTGACCCGATCCACGATCGACAGTACTTTTTCCGTCAGCTTCTTTCCGGACGATGACCGGGTTCTGTTTACGCGGGATCACGGTGGCGATGAAAATTATCATCTTTTCCTGCTTGATCTGGATGGCATGGAAAAGGACTTGACCCCAGGAGACAAGCTCAAGGCACAGTTCATGGGGTGGCGCCCGGATGGGAGTGCTTTTTTTGTTTCCAGCAACGAGCGTGATCCTAGATTCTTTGATCTGTATCGCTACGATGCGCAGACTTATGCCCGCACTTTATTTTATAAGAATGAGCAAGGATTCGACCTGGGTCCGATCAGCCGCGACGAGCGCTGGATTGCATTGAACAGAGCCAATACGACTTCCGACAGCGATATCTATCTGTTCGATGTCGGCAAGCAGGAAGTAAAACACCTGACTCCACACGAGGGCGCCATCAGTTTCCGTGCCGAGACTTTCGATCCGGCTTCTCAAAAACTGTACTTTCTCGCTAATGAGGGCAGCGAGTTCAAGCGTCTGCGTACCTATGATTTGATCATGGGTGCCGCCGGGGATCATGAAAGCGCCGATTGGGATGTGATCTACACTTATTTCTCCAGAGACGGGCGTTTCCGGGTGACGGGTATTAACCAGGATGGCAGCATAGTGATCCGGATTGTGGAGGCCGAGGAGAATGAGGAGAAGCCCGTGCAGCTTCCCACACTGCCGGAAGGAGAGATTCGGGGAGTGGTCTTTTCCGGGACCAGCGCCCGCATGGCTTTCTACGTGAACGGTGACCGTTCTCCCGATAACCTGTTCGTCTACGATTTCAGGACAGAGCAGGCCGGGCAGGCGGAACAGCCGAGGCAAATCAGGCAGCTTACCCGCAGCCTGAGTCAGGATATCGACCCGTCAGATCTGGTGGAAGCGCAAGTAGTCCGCTTCCGGTCCTTTGATGGAATGGTGATACCTTCCATCTATTACAAACCGCATGATGCGTCGGTGACAAATAAAGTGCCCGCTATAGTTTATGTTCACGGCGGGCCGGGCGGTCAGACCATGCGCGGTTATAACGCTCAGATCCAATATCTCGTGAACCATGGCTACGCTGTACTGGGGATTAATAATCGTGGCAGTTCCGGATATGGCAAGACGTTCTTTACCGCCGCCAATCGTAAACATGGGCGTGAACCGCTATGGGACTGTGTGGAAGCCAAGACCTACCTCGCCAGCCTCGGTTATATTGACCATGAGCGCATCGGCATCATGGGCGCCAGCTATGGCGGCTACATGACACTGGCGGCGCTGGCTTTTCGCCCCGAGGCATTCAAGGCCGGTGTGGATATTTTTGGCGTCAGCAATTGGCTGCGAACGCTGGAAAGCATACCTCTCTACTGGGAATCGGTCCGCAAAGCCATTTACGATGAGATTGGCGATCCGGTTAAGGACATAGACTCCCTCGTCGCGACCTCGCCGCTTTTTCACGCCAGGGAAATACGAAAGCCGTTAATGGTTATTCAAGGCGCCAACGATCCTC
>JBDSSX010000021.1:0-4339 GCA_039928555.1 Nitrosospira sp.
GTGGCGGAAGCGCACGTCGAGGCGGGGTGGGCGCCGAAAGATACGCGGGTTGACGATTTTGAGACCGCGATCCGTGCCGTATGCGAGCCGATTTTTGATAAGCCGCTGAAAGAGATTTCCTTTAGCCGTGTACTACTGCGATTGTTTCAAACGTCGCGCCAATTCAACGTTGAAATCCAGCCGCAACTGGTGATGTTACAAAAAACCCTGTTGAATATCGAAGGGCTGGGGCGCGACCTCGACCCCGACCTTGATCTCTGGACAACCGCAAAACCGTACCTGGAAAACTGGATGGCCGAGCAACTCGGCTGGCGCGGACTCACCCGTCGTTTGGGTAAAGAGGCATCAAGCTGGGCGGTAATGCTGCCGCAGTTTCCCCGCCTGCTTCATCATGCCTTAAGCGAAATCCGCACGAAGGAGTTGGAACAGAAAATGAGCGAATTTGTAGTGGAAAAAAAACGTCAGAATCGCTTGCTTTCCATCCTTGTGATACTGTTGACCGCAGCAATGCTGTGGCAGATATGGCAATAAGATCATAAGCCTCCGGGCCACTGATCCTTTCTATACAGGAGACAAAAAATCGGCAGATCTCCCCGTCTCGCTGCGGGGGTAATTCCGCCCCGCTCCGTTTCAACTCCGCCGGGGGCTTTCGTGAGTGTCATGTGTGTGCGGTAATTCCAAGGGCGGCAGTCTGAAAGAATTTTGGTAAAATCCCCGATTTTTCATTGGCACGACTATGTCGCTCCTGGAAATCCGTAATGTAACCCGGCGCTTTGGCAGCTACACCGCGGTCGATAACGTCAGCATTAGCGTTGAAACAAGTGAGTTCTTCACACTGCTTGGACCGTCGGGCTGCGGCAAAACTACGCTCTTGCGCATGATCGCCGGATTCGATCTTCCCGATTCCGGTCAAATTCTTCTGGACGGTAAGGATATGGTGGGCACCCCGCCGGAAAAACGACCCGTCCATACTGTATTCCAGACTTATGCGTTGTTTCCGCATATGACGGTAGCGGACAATATCGCATTCCCGCTCAAGATGGCGGGAAAAACGCCGCAAGAAATAAGAACCAGAGTTGGAGACGCACTGGATAGCGTGCGTTTACCGAATTTCGGCAGCCGTTTTCCGCACGAATTGTCGGGAGGGCAGAAACAGCGCGTGGCGTTTGCCAGAGGGCTGGTCAATCGCCCCCGGCTGTTGTTGCTGGACGAACCGTTGGGCGCCCTTGATGCGAAATTGCGCGAAGAGATGCAGATCGAGCTCATCAATCTTCAGAAGGAAGTAGGGGTTACATTCGTTTTCGTTACCCACGCCCAGAATGAAGCCCTGGCGCTGTCGCATCGCATCGCGGTGATGAATCATGGCAATGTTGAACAAATTGACGAGCCCTCCAAAATCTACGGTTTCCCAAGAAACCGTTTCGTGGCGGATTTCATCGGCAAGATCAGCATGATGAATGCGCAGATTGTGGAAGCCACGCCCTCGCACCTGAAGCTTAATGTAGGGGAATTGGGCGAAGTGATAACCGCCGGCAAGGAGGGAGCAAAAGCGGGCGATAATGGCGTGATGGCGATTCGTCCCGAACAGGTTCGAATTTCCCATCCTTCGGAAGAACCCCGGTTGAAGAACCATTTCCTTGGTAAAGTACATGATTTTCTGTATATCGGAGATGTCACGACCTATATCGTGGAACTCTCCAATGGCGCTTATATCGAGGCTTTGCTGCCCAATTCCTCACCGGGACGCGCCACATTTTTCGAAGTTGGGGATGAAGTAGGCGTCTCATGGCGCCACGATGCGGGTATTTTCCTTAATGACTAAGGAAACCCCACGAGAGAACCGCGTTGCCAGATTTCTGGTGAGTGGACCGCCGCTATTGTTCCTGATGGTTTTCTTTGTCGCGCCCAGCCTGATCATGATTCTCACCTCGTTCCGCTTTCCGGGCGAGTTTGGAGGCCTGGCGCCCATTGCCGCGCCCGCGGGGGAAATTTCCGGCGAATATGGTTTCACCTCGGAGGCTTATCAATTCTTTTTCAGCGACGTTCTGTATGCCAGAATTTTCCTCAAATCCTTCGGTGTTGCGTTAGCCACCACGTTGATTTGTCTCATCATGGCATACCCGCTGGCATTGCTGATCGCACGCAGCGAAAAACGGTTCCGCAAT
This sequence comes from Nitrosospira sp., assembly GCA_039928555.1. GTDB lineage: Bacteria > Pseudomonadota > Gammaproteobacteria > Burkholderiales > Nitrosomonadaceae > Nitrosospira. Next base: position 2,166 of record JBDSSX010000021.1, read on the forward strand.
CTGATGATCCTGCTGGTGGTGCTACCGTTCGCCAGCAATTTCCTCATCCGCATTTATGCCTGGATGATCATTCTCGGACCAGAATCCGCGCTCAGCCATTTCGTCAACGCCATTCTCGGTGCGTTCGGCATCGCTCCGGTGACATTGTTGTTCTCGCCGTTCGCGGTATTGGTAGGGATGGTTTATGTACACCTGCCGTTCATGATATTGCCTCTTTACACCAACCTGGAGAAGCACGATCCCTCCCTTCTGGATGCGGCTCAGGATCTGGGTGCGACGGCCTGGCAACGCTTCTGGCGTGTCACCTGGCCGCTATCGCTGCCGGGCGTATTTTCAGGTTCCGCCCTGGTATTCATTCCAGTGCTGGGCATGTTCGCGGTACCCGATATACTCGGTGGCACGGGCGACATTCTCATCGGCAATCTGATCAAGGATCAGTTCCTCGGTACCCGTGATTGGCCTTTTGGTTCAGCGCTTTCAATCATGCTAACGCTGGCAGTGCTATCCGTCGCCGCGCTGGCGACCTGGTTCGCACGCTCCGCCACCGGACAGCGAGCGTAGCATGAGCCGTGGCAATATCTGGCTGTGGTCCGTAGCGGTGCTGATCTACGCCTTTCTGTATATTCCGCTGGCGATCGTGGTGATGTATTCATTCAACGATTCCAGGCTGAATGCCGAGTGGGTAGGCTTTACACTATCCTGGTATCAGGCGCTGTTCAACAATACGGAAATGCTCACCGCCGCGCGCAATTCGCTCATTATCGCGTTCAGCGCGAGTTTCAGCGCCACCGTGCTCGGCACGATGGCCGGTCTGGCGATACACCGATACAAACTCAAGGTTCTGCCAATACTGGTTTTCACGCCGGTGGCGATGCCCGAAATCCTCCTGGGCGTGTCGCTGCTATTATTCTTCTTGCAAATCCTGAATTTAACGCTGGGCATGGTTTCCATCATCATCGCGCACACCACGTTTTGTATCGGCTTCGTCGCCATTATCGTACGGGCACGGCTTCAGGGCATGGATGAAAGTCTCTTTGAGGCGGCACGTGATCTCGGCGCATCCCGATGGCAGACTTTCCGCCTTGTTACCCTGCCGCTTATCATGCCGGCGGTGGTGGCGGGTGCATTGATGTCGTTTACCCTGTCCATTGATGACTTCGTCATCACCTTCTTTACCAAAGGCGTCGGCGAACCGATACTCCCCATCCAGATCTATACCATGATAAAGGTCGCGGTGACACCGGAAGTGAATGCCATTTCCACCTTGTTAATGCTGCTCACACTGGTCATGATCATCATCGCGGCCAGACTAGAATCGCGCGCCTCATCGGATAGGGTAAAAATGCCGCGCGAAGAAGCAAAATAATGAATTCGCGTCGTTTGCTCACATTACCGCTGGTATCGTTTTTATTGCTCGCATGGCCGATTCTATTCACTACGGGCTGCGTGAAACAGGAACAGAATACGGCCAGTACGCCCGGGAACATTCTACATATATTCAATTGGAATAATTATATCGCGCCGCAAACAATCGAGCGCTTCGAAGAACTCTGCAATTGCAAGCTTTCCCAGGATTATTATTCCGACAACGAGGAGATGCTGGCGAAGCTGGCGGCCGGCGCGGCTGGTTATGATCTCATCGTTCCCACCGGCAATGCGGTGGACACCCTGATTCGCCAGGGCGCGCTCAAGCCGCTGGATAAATTGTTACTGCCCAATTTCGAGAATATCAATCCCGCATACCTTGACGCCGAATTCGATAGGGGCAATAAATACTCCATTCCTTATGCCTATACGCTTACCCTGCTTGGCTTCAATCAGGAAAAATTAAAGGAACTCGGCCTGCCCACCGACACCTGGGCAGTTATTTTTGAACCGGAATACCTCGAAAAGATCAAGGGGCGCGTAACCGTGCTCGATAGCCAGCGTGAATTGATGGCCGCGGCGCTAAAGTACCTGGGTTATTCGGTTAACGATACCGATGAGGGACACTGGAAGCAGGCCGCGGACCTGATCGTGCGCGCGAAGCCTTACTGGGCGGCTTTCAGCAACACCAGTTATGTCAAAGAGCTGGCAATAGGCAACCTTTGGGTGGCGCACGGATATTCTAATGACATGTTTCAGGCGGCGCTTGACGCCACAAGAACCGGGCGCCGATTCACGATTGCTTACTC
>JBDSSX010000022.1:0-2999 GCA_039928555.1 Nitrosospira sp.
GGGGGCGGCGGTATCGGTATGCGTTTATGCTGGAATAAGGATGAATTGAGTGGCGCTTACGAATCGGTGAAGTACCTGGCGCAGAATAACTTCAAGGATGCCGGTCTGTTTCTGGAAAAATATGTCGAAAATGCGCGCCACATCGAGGTGCAGATTTTTGGCGACGGCAGGGGCGGAGTGGTCGCGCTGGGCGAACGCGACTGCTCGATGCAGCGGCGTAACCAGAAGGTGATCGAAGAAACACCCGCACCCGATCTTACACCTCGCTTGCGTCAGGCGCTGCTCGATGCCGCCGTACGTCTGGGCAAGGCGGTCAACTATCAGTCCGCCGGTACGGTGGAATACATTTTCGATGCATCCAGCGGCGAATTCTATTTCCTTGAGGTAAATACGCGCTTGCAGGTCGAGCATGGCGTGACCGAAGAAGTAACCGGTATCGATCTGGTGGAATGGATGGTGCGGCAAGCCGCCGGAGATTTGCCGCCGCTGGGTTCGTTCAACATCAAGCCGCACGGTGCTTCCATTCAGGTGCGCGTATATGCCGAGAATCCGGCGAGGGATTTTCAGCCATCCTGTGGCACGCTTACCGCGGCGGAGTTTCCGCCTTTGTCTGCGGGGCGTGTCGAAACCTGGGTGGAACGCGGCGTCGAGGTGTCTCCTTTCTATGACCCGATGCTGGCGAAAATTATTGTGCATGCGGCCGATCGTAAGCAGGCTATCGTTAAACTGCTTGCGACGCTGAACGCTACCGCGCTGCATGGCATCGAAACCAACCTGGATTACCTTAAACAGATTCTGCACGGCACGGCATTCCGCGGCGGACGGTATACGACGAGCTTTCTGAATGGTTTTCACTATATTGCACACACGATCGATGTTCTCAACCCCGGCGTGCAAACGACCGTGCAGGATTACCCCGGGCGGGTTGGCTACTGGAATATCGGTGTGCCGCCGTCCGGTCCAATGGATGGTTTGGCGTTTCGCCTGGCCAATCGACTGGTTAACAATGCCGAAGATAAGGCCGGGCTCGAAATCACGCTTGCCGGACCGACGCTGCGGTTCAACTGCGACAGCGTAATTGCGGTGTGTGGGGCGCCCATGGAAGTGCGTCTGGATGGTGAGCCTCTGGCACAGTGGCGATCGCATTCAATCAAAACCGGCGCCCTACTGCAGTTCGGAAAGCTCAAAGATCATGGCTGCCGTGCTTATCTGACGGTGCAAGGCGGTATTCAGGTGCCGGATTATCTGGGTAGCAAGTCCACCTTCACACTCGGACAGTTCGGCGGACACGCCGGGCGTACCCTGCTTACCGGCGATGTGCTTCATGTGGCAGCGGCAATCAGCCGCGCGCACCGTGTGCTGCCGGAGGAGTTGATCCCGCATTACAGCAATAAATGGGAAATTGGCGTGCTGTACGGGCCACACGGAGCACCTGATTTTTTTACCGATGAAGATATTCGAATTTTTTTCGCTACTGACTGGCAAGTGCACTACAACTCAAGCCGTAGCGGTGTACGTCTGATCGGTCCAAAGCCGCATTGGGCACGTAGCGATGGTGGCGAAGCGGGGCTGCATCCGTCCAACATCCACGACAATGCCTACGCTATCGGCACGGTGGATTTTACCGGCGACATGCCGGTAATACTTGGTCCGGATGGCCCCAGTCTGGGTGGTTTTGTCTGTCCCGTAACCATTGTCCATGCGGAATTGTGGAAGATGGGGCAACTCAAGCCGGGCGATAGCGTGCGCTTTTGCCGGATGCCGGCGGAACAAGCGCTAACGCTGGAGAAATTGCAAGATGCGACGATCCGGCATCTTCGGGTACCGAAAACAATTCCCGTCGTGCGCCAAGCAAGCAGCACAGAGGATAGTCCCATCCTGCACCGCATTCCGCAAAGTACACGCCAGGTGCAGGTGGTGTATCGTCAGTCCGGCGACAAAAATCTGCTGGTTGAATATGGGCTGCCGGAGCTCGACCTTAATTTGCGTTTCCGCGCACATGCACTGATGGAATGGGTTCGGGGCGATCTTGATGCAGGCCGGCTCAAAGGCATTCTGGATTTGACGCCGGGCATCCGTTCGTTGCAAATCCATTTTGATTCGCGTGTGCTGTCGCGCGACAAGTTGCTGAAGCGGCTCATTGCCGCGGAAAAGAAATTGCCCGATATAGAGTACATGGAGGTGCCAACACGCATCGTGCATCTGCCGTTGTCATGGGACGACGGCGCGACACGGTTGGCGATCGACAAATATATTCAGTCGGTTCGGAACGATGCGCCATGGTGTCCCAGCAACATTGAGTTCATTCGCCGCATCAACGGGCTGGACGACATCGAAGCGGTGCAGCATATTCTGTTCGAGGCGAGCTATCTGGTGATGGGGTTGGGTGACGTCTATCTGGGCGCGCCGGTGGCAACCCCGGTCGATCCTCGTCATCGCCTGGTCACCACCAAGTACAATCCGGCACGCACCTGGACGCCCGAGAATGCGGTGGGTATAGGTGGCGCTTATCTGTGCATATACGGTATGGAAGGCCCGGGTGGTTATCAATTCGTCGGACGTACCGTGCAGATGTGGAATCGCTATCGCCATACAGCCGACTTCAAGGATGGTAAGCCTTGGTTGCTGCGCTTTTTCGATCAAATCCGATTTTATCCGGTAAGTGAAAGCGAACTGCTCAAGTTACGCAAGGATTTCATTACCGGACACTTCAAGTTGCGCGTGGAAGAAACCACGTTCAGCTTGAAGCAGTACAACATTTTCCTGCAACAGAATGCGGCGTCGATCAGTGCTTTTAAAGCCAGACAGCAGGCCGCGTTTGAAGCCGAACGTGAACGCTGGAAGATTGAGGGTAAGGCGGAATACGTGAGCGAAACCACGCTTGGTGAAGCCGATACGCAAAGCGAACTGGATTTGCCGGAGGGCGCGCAAGCCGTCAGTGCGCACGTGACCGGTACGGTATGGAAATTGCTGGCCGGGGAGGGGCAGCACGTCGAAGC
>JBDSSX010000023.1:0-4815 GCA_039928555.1 Nitrosospira sp.
CCGGACGCCTGGCTGGCGCGCGAGCGTTATCTCGCCGAACACCCCACCGCTATTGCTGTGATGAAATGTATGGACGGACGTATTAATCTTTCCGTAATGACCAATACGCCAGCGGGCATTCTGATGCCGTTCCGTAATCTTGGGGGCGCATTCGATCTGGGCTGGCCGCACCTGGGCGAGGTGCTTGCCCATCATGTGCAGGGATGGATAAGTTCCGGCCGGCGGGTGCTGTTTCTTGTTACTTATCACTATTCCAAAGGCGATCCGCATCGCGGATGCGCCGGCTTCAATTATGACACCGAGGCGGCATTTGCTCATACCCAGGTGATCAGGCGCCAGATGGAGCAGATCTTCGGTGCGGGGCACACCACCATTTACCCCCTTATCTGCGGTATTGAGACTGACGAGGAGACGATAGTCGTGCATGGTTCCACTGGTGAAAAACTCGATCTGTCGCTACTCGCGCCGGATGAGAAAGAAACTCTGGAGCCCCGTCTTGCCGCGCTACTGCCCGATATGCCGCCCCAGATGCGCGCCGACCTGTTACCGCTGCTGCTCGGTAATCTGGAGAATATCGCGCGAGTGCGCGAGCAAGCGCAGCGCCATGAGCGGCAGCTGGAGATCGAGCACCGCGAATGGATGATCTGCCTGGGTCGCGGCTTCGACTTCTTGCACACGCCCAATCAGGCGCTGATCATTGGTCCGTACAGCCCGAATCTCGACGTGCCCATCGGCAAGGCAGGCGGCATCATTCAGTCCAACATGCGCGGCGGCCGCATTCCCGATGACGGATTCCTGCTTCTGGCTTCGGTTCCCTACATGGAAATTGGCATGGATCGCGCGCGTGCCGAGCTGAAATCTATTTTCCTGGCCCGTTTCGCTGCAGAGGTGCTGCGTAACGAGTTCCCGGCACTTGCTGAAAAGATGTTCGTTCGCACCGCTGTACTTGACTGGCACTCGCGGACGCTCGAAACGGTAAACGACAATCTGACCGAGAGCGATCGTAGCCAGATAGCCGCCTCATTCTGATATTCCCGCGCTGTCTCCGCTATAGTATGAATCGGTGCGGATTTGTGTTCCATTCCGCGGTAGACAGCGAGTTGAGGGAATTCTGGATGGCGGGTCTCGTCAGCCGGACTGCGGCATTGTATGGTGTACTTTGCGGAAAGATCGGCGAAGTGCCATCGTTAGAGGTCATACATCCAGGCTGGCTGGATTAATTGATCAGCCGGCTTAGCCATGACTCGGCGGCTATTTTATTGATATCCAGAACCAAGTCAGGAAAGAATCCAAAAAACAATACCAGTATTGCGGGGACGCATAGCAGTCCGAATTCACGAGAACGAAGATCCTGTATTTGACTTAACTTGGCATGAACGACCGGCCCAAAGAATGTCCGGCGCATAAAGGACAACATATAAGCCGCGCCAAGAATAGCACCCAGTAATGCAGCAACCCCCAGGCCAGGATGTGCGTTTAACGCGCCAATAATCAATAGCAGTTCCGCCGGGAAGCCGCTGGTGCCCGGTATGCCCATACTGGCTATGGCAAATAAGAAGAAGAAGCTGGTCAGACGGGGCATTACCTTTGCTAAGCCCCCTAGATGAATAACTTCCGTACTACCGATGCGATGCTGGATAAAGCCGGCAATCAACATCAGGCAACTTGCAATCACAGTAAAATTGAGCAATTGAAAAATTGCCCCCTGAATGCCTTGCATGTTAAGCGCCGCAATGCCCACTATCACCAGGCCAACATGACTGATACTGGCGTAAGCCAGCAGGCGGCGCAAGTTCGTTTGTTGCAGCGCAATCATGGCAGCGTAAATAAAAGTAATCGCGCCAAAGATGCCCAATATCCAGGCATATTCAACGGACGCATTGGGTGTTAACGGCATGGCGAAGCGCAATATGCCAAATGCTCCCAATTTCAGACCGATTAATAATGCCGTCAGTTGTGTCGGCGCTTCGACGGCTGTAGTGGGCAACCAGGTATGAAACGGTACCAACGGAGCCTTAACCGCAAATCCTGTAAGCAAGAGCAGAAAAATAATGACCTGCAAATCATCCGGTATGCGTGTGTTGAGCAGTACAGGAAAACTGAACGATAAATCGTGCGGAATAGCGCCACCCGTTTGCGTGGCATGATTGACTCCCAGCATGATGAGGGCAAATAATATCGGTACGCCGCTAAACAACATATACAGCATGTATTTCATTGCCGCGCCACGCCGGTGCGGACCGATGCCCCATAAACCGATCAGAAAGAAAATAGGCGGCAATATCAATTCCCAGAACAGGAAGAACAACATCATATCCAGAGCGACAAATACGCCCATCGTACCGCCTTCCATAGCCAGCAGCAGGGCAAAATGAAAACGAGTCAGATGCTGTACGGAGTTCCATGAGGCAATAATGGCGGCCAGCGTCAACAACGCCGACATCGGTAAAAACAATACCGAAATGCCATCGATCCCGATCAGGAACTCAATATTCAGACTCGGTATCCAGGCATGCCTTTCGACCAGCTGAAAATTATTGCCGTCAGTGGCATTAAACCACTGAACCACAACTAGCGTCACGATCAGCTCGAGAGCGGCAATTAAAAATGCAATCTTTTTAGCTAAATTGATGTTGTGAATCACGCCGATTGCGATAGCACCCAATAAAGGTAGCGCAATGACAAGGCTTAATATCGGGACATTTGCTTCAATCATGCTGAACACCCTCCGCGGCGCCGCCGGTGGGTTTAGCTGGTGTCTTATTCGAATGTTTTCCGCTATATTTGTGGTAATACGCACTCATCCCGGTCGGATCTCTTTCTATGAAGTTTAGCCAAGGTTCCGTGTTAAAGCCGGTGCCGATAAGTAACGAGCAAATCGTTATGGCGATAACAGGTTCCATTCTGACCACGTATTGGGTACTCCTGACGGGTTGTATGGCGCGTTTCGAAGCCGTCATGAATATCTGCTGAAAGGCGAGCAGCAGGAAGGCGGCCGCCAGCACATTACCCACCAGAATGGCGATGGCGATCAACCAGCCATATTCATCAATGGTGCCTTCAATAAGCAGGTGAGCCGCATCAAATCCCGGTGTGCCGGGCATAACCATGGTGCTGAGCGCGGAAATGAAAAAAAGCAGCGCTATGCTGATGTTGGTATCAAAAAGACCGCCTAGACGGGGTGTAAACGCCGTGTGGGTACGTTCATAAACCAGACCGATACTGAATAGCATGCCCGCTGACGCCAACCCCCACGCCAGCGACAGGAATATGCCGCCATTCAATCCATACTCGTTAAAACAGAAGAGTCCGATAACCAGCATCCCCGCATGGCTGATGACAGAAAAGGCCAATAACCGGCGAATGTTAATTTGCATCAGCGCCAGCAATGCGCCGTAAAAAATAGTGATCAGGCCCAGCGTGACCACAAATCCCGCCCACTGTTCGGCAGCCTCTGTAACCAGCGGCAGGACGAAACGGGCGGTTGCATAGACGCCCAGTTTCAAGCCCACCAGGAAAGTGATCGCACTGGCTACGGTGCCTCGCTCCGCCAGTACCGGCAGCCAGCCGTGAAACGGAAATAAAGGCATGCGTATGGCAAAGCCACAAAACAGAAGAATAAAGATTAATGTTTCATTTTGTAAAAGCGCCTTATTCTGTTTCAGCGTCGACCAGTCGAAACTCAGGGCATGACCTGAATCCATCAGCCCAAAGCCCAGCAGTAGAAATCCCGTTAAGGTCATCAACAGCCCCCAGCCCCAGTACTGCACCAGGTGAGTGATTACCCAACGCTTCCTTTGCCCTGTGCCGCCATGGATCGTCAATAAAATTACCGGTAGTAATTCCAGCAAGCTCCAGAACCAGAACTGGATGACATTCAGTGCACAGAAGGCGCCTATCAGAATGGCTTCATAGCCAAGCAGATATGCGACGAATTTCCAGTCAACCGTTCGACGGGTAATGGCCTTATAAACCAGAACAAGAAACGCTAAAACCGTGGTGAGAGAAATAAACAGAATATTCAGGCCATCAACGCCGACACTGTAATAGGTAAAATCGAAAAGACGTTCCTGCTCGACCAGTTGGAGTCCGGCTTTCTCGGGATCAAATACAGACATCAGATAGAAACTTAGAAATAAACTAAATAGCGTTCCGGCAAAGCCAAGGCTCATGGCGACGATCGTGGAGCGTGAAAACAGAACAGCGGACATTGCCACCAAGGGAACGAGAGTCAGTGTGGTCAACAGGGGAAATGCCGTTGATTCCGGCCAGAAAGCGATATTGGTAATCATCAGAGCCTCACAGCGCAACCAATAATATGATTGAAACAAATAATGCGAGATAACCGGGGTTGAGCAGCAACCGCTCGATCTTATTGGCTGCTAGTCCAAGTTGGCGGCCATAGTGAATCAGATCTTCACCAACGCCACGTATGACCAACCGGTCTTCGAACCAATACAGGATTGCGGTGACCCGCTGGGTGAGATCCCCCGCAAACCCGCTGCCTCGGGCGAAATCACTGTCCTGACTCTTCTGTTGCATGGCAATTCTCTGCTTCTCCAGTTGTGCCAGGCTACCGGAAACGCCCAGCGAAGAGTACAAAGACTGCCGCATGGCAAACTTCCGTTTTTCCATCTGTGCCAGCGTGGATATTGTACGGCCTGAAGGCAGGGGAATTCCCATGGCACGATCGATGACATGATCATCAAAATAGGCCAGATCATGAGCCAGCCCGCGTACCGGTTTTACTAATGCCCAGTCGGTAATCTGATCCAGCCAGAAACGCTGTAAAGATGCCACATACACCCAGCGCCA
>JBDSSX010000024.1:0-2396 GCA_039928555.1 Nitrosospira sp.
GCGGAATTACGCACGAAAACGCTCCCTTCCAGCGTTCCCAGCCTCCTCGACAGCACGTTCAACGTCCTGCTGGCCTCGTGTTTTTACCAGGCGGAAGATAAAGCCGGGCAGGCGGGCGTTTTCGCGAGTCAACTGAACGGCGCGGCCCGACCCGATTTGACGCTGCTGCTGGGAGATCAGGTTTACCTGGATCTGCCCACGCTGGCGAATTTCCCGGATAACAGCACCGCGCTTGCGCGCAGGTTTGAAGGCGATTACCGCGCAAACTGGCAGGGAGAAACCGGTTATTCGCAGTTGCTCAGGCTTGCACCCAGCGCATCCGCGCCCGATGATCACGAATACTGGAATAATTTCCCGCACCCTAGTCCGATTGTACAAAATAGCTGGACACAATCTGGACGCGATAACTGGACCGTGGCTGCGGCTGCATTATATAAGGCTTTTCAATTCTCCTACGAACCTGACGCCTATCACCATGGAGGGCCGGCCGAACTGGGCGACGCAACGGTAATCAACGTTGAGCCGCTGTCTTTCTTTATTACGGACGGAAGATCGAAGCGTGACCCGGGCCGAGCCGCGATACTGTCTGCAAGAGCAAGAGCGCAGCTTGATCACTGGGTTTCCGACACCATACAAAAGCGGCGGATAGGTGTGTTCATCACCGGACAATCGATGCTTGATGTAGCGGTGGGAGGGTTGAGAGGCACGGTTGCCGGTTATCATTTGCCGAACTATGGCGATTTTAGCTACATCACGAATGCGCTGGGACGACTTGCCGAAGCAGGCCTGCCCATCACCCTGATCACCGGTGACGTGCACTGGGGGCGAGTGGCGGCGGCGCGAGATGCGCGCACGGGGCGGGAGTCGATATTCGAAATTATCTCCTCTCCCACGTCGCTCGTAAGTACGGTGGGAAAAGACCAATTGAGCACGTTCCGGGGATCGGTCGGCGGCCGGAGCGAAGCCTGGCCTCGCCATTCCAGCCCACAAGCCGTACCGGAATTCCTGTGGTTCGGTGATTTTGGCGCACGATTTGTCTGCTCGCGGGTTCATGAGCAGCGCGGCAACCATTTTGTACTGCTTTCGTTCACACGTAGCGGCACCGGCGTACATTTGCGCACGACTTATTACCCGATTCATGAAGACTTCAGCCAACGCAGGCCGCAAGCCGTGCGTGAAATATCACTCATCCCCGCATAAGGAGAACAGATGCCTACGCTATCTTCCAGAGCCAAATCCATCAACAAGGAGTTCAAAGAGCGCAAGAGGGCACGCGGAGAGACCAACGTAGACTGGCTGCGCTCGCAGTGGCGAAATGACAGGGTAGCCATATTGCTGGTGGGCGGTACAAGCCTGGTCGACTTTCGTCTCAGGGTTGCGCAATCGCATTTTCGCAATGATCTGACGCCCAGCCATTGGTCGCATGTGGCATTGCTGGGACAGGGCGAAGCCAAAACCCTGGCCACGACGCCATTGTATGAAATCTCCCTGATGCCCGCCGAAGGCTTTGGCTTCCCTCCGGCAAGCAATGGCGTGCAGAAAACGGTTCTCGGCAAATATGCCGATACTAAAAATTTTCCCAACATAGCTATTCTTCATCTTCCGGTTTCGGTAACGCCGAAAAAACTCATGGATACGCTTGAACGTTTCCAGCAGCAACGTATCGTGCTTGACGCGGTGCAGCTCCTGTTGGCGTGGCTGGGATATGTATGGGGTGCTGGCCGCGCGGGAAATCCGCTACTGGAAGGAATGGGGATTCCCTCGGCCGCCATGCTCGAGACCGTGACGGGTGCCGAGGGATTCGATCTCACCCCGGGACTCGAAAGCCGCGCGAGCTGCCCGGAAGCAATCTGGCAATCAGCGCGCTGGTGGCATGACTATCACAAGGAAAATAAGGAGGGCGCAATTACGGGCACTTTTTGTACGACGCACTACCTGCCAACTTAAAAAAACATGGTTTCCGGTAGATGGACGGAGCGAAGCGCAACCCCTCAAAGTCCGCATACAACATGAAACATCAAACCCTGAGGATTGGGCTGGAAACAGCGAGGCAAGCGACGGAGTTTGGTGAAAGGCGGAGGATAAGCCGAACAATGGGTTACGCTACGCTTTACCCATTCTACAAAGCGCCCAACTGAGAATGGTTGACAGGCATATTGGCCCGCACCGCCTCTGCACTGTAGCGCGTCGGAAATATTGCTACTTTCCGCCGTGCTCCTCTATCAGCGCCAACAATTGTTTGAAATCGATCGGCTTTGTCAGATGGACATCAAACCCGGCTTGTTTTGCGAGATTCTTGTCTTTTTCCTGGCCCCATCCGGTGGCCGCAAACAGACGCATATTCTCACCCCACGGAGCCGATCGAATTTCACGCGCCACTTCATAACCATTGAGAT